>JBBAFY010000007.1:0-62614 GCA_041655135.1 Tissierellales bacterium | reverse complement strand
GGAAGCTTTAGAATTTCCAGGAGATGAAAAGCCTATAATCCGATTTACTAAGGAAGGCAAATTTGTTGATGAAGGCCTTTTGAATGAAAATATTTTAGATACCATCTTTATTTTAACGGAAGATGATAAGGGTGACGGACGTAGCATTAGTAAAAAAGAAATTGCTCCTGGTCAAGGAACTTATGAAATCAAGAACTTCACTTTAATATTAAAATATGATGACGGTAGGGAACGGAGGGCGAGCTTCAATCTTATGGGGAGTACAAAACCAGAACAAAATCCATCACTTTTCTACCTATCTAGGATTGAAGTATATCTAATGGAATAATTCACCAATGTATTACTATAGATGAAGCTGAAAGAAGTTAGACATTATTTTAGAAATTGTAAAAAGAGGTGAATAATCATGAAGGAACTGTTATTAAGGATTTTTCCACTCTTGCTGGCCATACTGCTTTTAGTAGGCTGTAGGAAGGACACACGGACTCCTGATTTAGAGAACATTGAACTAGAGCAGTCAAAGCAGGTTCAAGAAGTAGCTAAACTTCAAGAAAGTGTACCAGAAGAAAGCGAGCCTTCCGCAGAGACATCCCCAGAAGATTCGATGGTAGAAGAGGAAGCAGAAAGCATAGCACTAGAAGAGGAAGCAGAAAGCATAGCACTAGAAGAGGAAGCAGAAAGTATAGCACTAGAAGAGGAAGCAGAAAGTATAGCACTAGAAGAGGAAGCAGAAAGTATAGAACTAGAAGAAGAAATAGAAAGCTTGGTATCAGAACAGGAAACAGGGAAAGATTCAGTAGTTGGATCTTGGGTGTTGGGCAATCTAACTGGTGGAGACTTTAATCCTGACACAGGAAAGTATGAAGGTGGTGCATCTGGCTTGGGACAGCTATATACCTTTAATACTGATGGTAGTTATAGGGTGATTGTAATATGGTCAGACGTAATGTATTTTACAGGCAATTATAGCATAGAGGATGGTGTTCTCACATTAACCAATAGAACCGTAGAAGAAAGCAAGGACGGCGGTAAGACCTGGAGTGAACCAGAAACCATTGCTGATGCCTCATCGCCTTTTGTTTACGGAAGAGACGACATGGGGGAATATCTATTAATTGGTGAGGAGGGAGCGACTCTACCTCTTGTTGATAAGACAAACGCATTGAAATACAGACTACAAGAGTAAGTTCACTGAATAGACATTAATAGCATACAAGTGGCTCATATCTAGCCAAAAACGGACTAGGTATAAGCCACTTTTGCTTCTCCCTTCGCCTAAGAGTGGACTTATTAGACTAGGAGGTCAGCTTGGTATTTTTGTTGCAGTGGGCGAAACTCTATTGCCTGGACAACTAACAGATGAAAGTTTTCTATATTCCCTCTTAATTTTACTGACGCTACTTGCCCTGCATCCATAATTAATTTATACTAGAGTATAAGAGGTAGCAAGGCTTGAAAGAAGAGAGTTCTTAGTTCTAATTTTTAGAGGGGTGAATATAGATGCTGGGTGAATTTTTTGTTGGATTAGGAATTTTTTTCGGATACTACTTAATTGCAGCTTCATTGCTGCTACTCTTTAGAACTTACCTAAAACCACCAAAAGAATTGTTTAGAAAACTTCTTCATATGGCATGTATTATGTCGGTGTTAGTGCTTCTTTATGCATTTGACACATGGTATTTAGCAATGCTTACTACAATAGTTTTTGCACTGATTTTGTATCCAGTAATAGCATATATAGAAAGATTTCCTAGAATAATGGAAATATTAGTGCAGCGAAAAAACGGTGAGATTAAATCCAGTTTAATAATAGTTTTCTTAATGATGGCAGTACTCATTGCCGTGTTTTGGGGATGGCAAGGAGAAGAGTGGAAGTATATTATTATAGTTTCAGTTATGGCATGGGGATACGGAGATGCTGCAGCTGCATTGGTTGGGAAAGCCTTTGGACGTAATCCTATTAGCCACCGGTTAGTGACAGGAAATAAAACAAGAGAAGGTACTATTGCCATGTATATTGTTTCGGCAATGGTAATATTTGTTAGTCTTTTGGTTCATTCCTCATTAGCTTGGTATTTATGTCTAATAGGCGCATTGCTTGTGGCACCAATTTGTGCTGTGGTAGAGTTAATATCAAATAATGGTTTAGATACTATTACTGTGCCCTTTGCAACAGCAGTCCCAATATTCTCACTTATAATGCTGTTTTCTTATATGGGGGTATAGCATGGCTGATATAAATAAAAAGCAATCCTCAAAAGGCGAGAAGACAATGTTGACTTCACTTCTGCTCAGTGCGCCGGGACCTATTGTAACAGGTATTCCTGCTATTGTGAGTCTTTCTGCAACACAAATAGCAGATTTTTTAAGGCGTAGTGCAGAATTGGTGGCTTTATTTGTTTCCTGGTGGATTTATCGTAAACTTCAGCGAAATACAGTATCTGATGAAACATATCGTTCATGTATGGAAGGGATAGCAAATTGGACTGTTATAGGAGCAATGTTCTGTTCTGGGCTTGCCATGTTTGTTGTAGGAGTAGCCCGCTTGTTTGTCTATGAGGCAAGCGGGAATGTGATCATAGGTCTTATTGTAGCTTTTTTAGGACTATTGACAAATTCGTGGTTCTGGTGGCGTTATAGTAATATGCTAGACGAGGACTTTGACCCTGTCATAGCAGGACAACAAAAGCTGTATAGAGCCAAGTCTTGTGTTGATTTATGTGTTGTTATAGCGCTAACCTCAGTAGCTGTCGCACCACATCATCCTGTAACCAAGTATATAGATGCCTTAGGGTGTATCATAGTTGCCTTCTATTTGGTATACAACGGATGGGGCATGATAGGAAAGGATAAGACAGAAGAAGAAATATAAGACAGAAGATTTTAGAAAGCTAATTGCTGTTCGAAAGTCTTTTGTTTTTTATTTTTCGTTTTTTCTCTGAGTAGTTATGATAGAATTAATCTAAAATTATCTATCTAGCAAACTTCACATAAGGATTAGATTAAAATGAGGAGGTGCCTTATGCCATTTGAAATTATCAGAAACGATATAACCAAGGTTCATGCTGATGCAATTGTCAATGCAGCAAATTCATCCTTGCTCGGGGGAGGAGGAGTCGATGGTGCAATTCATCGTGCTGCAGGACCTGAACTGCTTGTTGAGTGTAGAACTCTTGGGGGCTGCAAGACTGGGCAAGCTAAAATAACAAAGGGGTACAAGTTGCCTGCCAAATATGTAATCCATACTGTAGGACCTGTTTGGAATGATGGTAATAGCAATGAAGAACAATTACTAAGGGATTGCTATAAAAACTCACTTACTTTAGCAAAAGAGTATAATCTCGAGACTATTGCATTCCCTCTCATATCTGCAGGTGCATTTGGATATCCAAAGGATAAAGCATTAAAAGCGGCGATTTCAGCTATTGGAGATTTTTTATTAAAGAATGAGATGACCGTATATCTTGTTATTTACGATAAGACTGCATTTATGCTGTCAGAAAAATTATTTTCATCAATTACTCAATACATAGACGATCGTTATATAGAAGAGCATCACATTCAACGTGAATATAGATTTGAAGAGGAAAAACAAGACTATTCAAGTAACACTGTTTCTTTTTCAGTAGAGGCTTCTCCACTAGTAAAAAAACAAAAAAGAAGCCTACATGATGTGGTCAAGAATATGGATGAAACTTTCTCACAAATGCTAATGCGTTTAATTGATGAAAAAGGAATGACAGATGCAGAAGCCTATAAAAGGGCTAACATAGACAGAAAACTTTTTTCTAAAATTCGTAATAATTTAAGCTATAAGCCTAGTAAGCCAACTGCCATAGCTTTTGCAATTGCTTTAGAATTAAACCTTGATGAAACAAAAGATCTGCTTCTAAAGGCGGGTTTTGCTCTTTCCAATAGCAGCAAATTTGATATTATCATAGAATATTTTATTGAGGATGGAAACTATAATATTTTTGAAATAAATGAGGCCTTATTTGCTTTTGAACAAAATTTATTGGGCATATAGCCTAAGTGCATACTTGCGGATCATATAAATAATTTGTCGCCCGCCATGCGACCTATCTACATTCAGGAAATGTTATTCTTAAATCAGAATAAATGATTGGAGGATAACAATATGAAAAAAAATTTAACAGAACTAATATTTATTTTAGACCGAAGCGGTTCAATGAGTGGTCTTGAAAGTGACACCATAGGTGGCTACAATTCCATGCTAAAAAAGCAACAAAAGGAGTCTGGTGAGGCAATAATTACTACTGTATTGTTTGATGACAGGTATGAATTATTGCATGATCGTATTAACCTTCGAGGAATATCACCTTTAACAGATAAGGAGTATTTTGTAAGGGGTAGCACTGCATTATTAGATGCAGTGGGAAATACCATTAACAAAATAGGAAACGTACAAAAGCATACAAAGGAAGATCAGCGTGCTGAACATATTATGTTCATAATAACTACTGATGGCATGGAAAATGCCAGCAGGGAATTTAGCTATGAAAAGGTTCGTCAGATGATAGAGCATCAAAAGAGCAAGTACGGATGGGAGTTTATTTTTCTTGGCGCAAACATTGATGCCATTAGTACTGCAGAACGCTTTGGTATTGGAAAAGACAGAGCAGTTAATTATAATCCAGATAGTGAAGGCACATTACTTAATTATGAAGTGATCAGTGATACAGTAAGTTGTTTGCGTGCTAGCCAAGCTATAACAGAAAATTGGAAGGGTCGTATTGAGGAGGATTTCAAGAAAGGTAAAGGTAAGAGATAAATAGTATAAAAAAGCAGCCTTTTATCTTAATTTGTCATAAGATAAAAGGCTGCTTTTACCTGTGCTTATTGCTCTATATACTATTTAGTATTAATGGTGATTTTCTTCAGCATCTGCCTTAGTTCTATGAACAGTACCATGGGGATGTGCTGGTGGGGCATAAATAGAATATAATTTAATTGGCTTATTCCCAGTATTGATTAGATTGTGCCACTTGCCAGCAGGTATAAAAATCACAAAGTCATCATAGATTCTTGCTTGAAAATTCAAATTATTTCTTTCATCTCCCATTCTAACAATGCCCTGCCCCTCTTCAATTCGTATAAATTGATCAAGGTCACTATGCATCTCTAAACCTATGTTATCTCCAACATCTATGCTCATCAATGTAAGCTGTAAATACTTTCCTGTCCACAAAGCTGTGCGGAAGGTATTGTTTTCTTTTGTAGCATCTTCAATATTAATCACTAATGGATCAGGTCCATAATCCTTTAACTCCATATACCTAGGCCAATGATTTGGCTTGTACATAGGCGTCTTGCCCCAAAAAGGATATAGATACACATCATAAGCACTATGGGCATTAGGGTCATACATGGGGACAGTATTGTAGTAAGGGCATGGGTAGGGACTATAATAGTTCATTTGCTCACTCCTTTCATGGTCATATCTTATTTTATGAACCATATATGAGAGATGTTCTTTCATTGATAAAATAAAAATTTATGGAATTTATTTTATTGACAAGGCAAGGGAATGCCTCTACAATTATATTGCGAAACCTATTTTTTTGAGGAGGTAATCTATGAATTTTTCTTGGTATATTTCTGCAGTGTTTACAATACTTTTTTGGGGGATAGCAGACCTTTTTTATAAGAAGGGAACTGATCCTAAGGACAGATACAGTCATTTAAGAATAGTTATCATGGTAGCCATATTTATGGGAATACAGGCCATGTTTGAACTAAATAAAATGAATTGGCAGTTCGATTTACTTAACATCCTAAAATACTTACCAGTTTCATCTATGTATATTTTATCAATGGTCTTAGGCTATGTAGGACTTAGATATCTTGAGGTTTCAATTAACTCACCTGTAAGCAATACGTCAGGAGCAATAGCCGGCATACTTGCATTTATAGTATTGGGGAAAACAATGAATGCATGGCAGCTTGTTGGTGTTTCAATGATTACCCTAGGTCTTATATCTATTTCTATTATTCAAAGGAAGCTAGCTGAAGAGGAGGCTAAATTAAATAAAATAATTATCGATAGGAAATATAAGCTAGGTGCATTAGCGCTTATATTTCCAATACTCTATGCTATAATAGATGCCTTAGGAACTTTTCTTGATGATGTTTATTTAAGCAATCTCATGAGTCCTGAAGAAGCTCTAATTTCATATGAACTAACATTTCTTTTTTGTGGGATTCTAGCACTTATTTATATTTTAGTTATTAAGAAAGAAAAAATTGAAATTTTTAGAGAAAAGGATAGGGCTTTGGCCGCAATATTTGAGACTGCAGGACAGTTTTTCTATGTTTATGCATTAGATACAAACTCTGTAGTGGTTGCACCAATGATTGCATCCTATAGTATAGTTTCAGTAATCCTAGGAAGAATATTTCTTAAGGAAAAACTATCATATATGCAATATATAGTCATTGCTGCAGTTATGATAGGCATATTTATACTTGGGATATTTGAGTAAATTAGGTTTATCAATTTTCAAACCAAAAGAGCCATATCCTATATATGATGTGACCCCCAAAAGTTAGACCAAAAATCTAAGGATTGGGGGTCGGTTCAGTAAGGTATGGCTCTTTATAAATATAAAATATATTAAAATTATTTCACAAAGATATGATTAAGCTTGTTCGCACCTATTTCTTCCATTGTTTTTTGCCATATACAAAGCATCGTCTACTCTTTTCAAAATAAGATCTAGTGTATCTTCATCCTTGTATTGAGTTACACCTAAGCTTATTGTAATCTTATCATCTTCAATAAAATCATGTTCCTCTACTGTTATACGAAGTCTTTCCCCTAGAGTATATGCTAGGTCAATTGTTGTATTTGGCAATATAATTGTAAACTCTTCGCCTCCTATACGAGAAACAAGATCATATTTCCTAGTCTTATCCTGTAACAGAGATACTAGTTCCTTCAGTACATTGTCACCAACACTATGTCCATAAGTGTCATTTACTTTCTTGAAAAAGTCTATATCTAGCATTATTAACGAAAAGGGTTTATTGGATCTTTTAGCTCTTTCTATTTCATGAGATATTGCTTCAGTAAAATATTTTCTGTTGTAAGCCATTGTCAAAGGATCATATAATACTGCGATTTCCAAATTGTCACGAACATAGTTTTTTGATATAAATGATAAGGCTAAAATAATAAAGAGGTCTAATGCAAAGCTAATTGTTAGAAATCTAATTCTAGATATTTTTTTCTCTGATGCATACTGACTCTTTGAAACAATATTATTGGAAAGTTCCCAACATTTTTCGCTCTCCTCTATCACCTTAAGTTTGTTTTCCTCAGAAGGTGTACTATGGTAATCATTTAATAGTGCCTTTAAATCATCCCAGCTGTTTTTTAATTCAGGTAGTCTTGTTGTTTCTAAATAGATGTCTCCTATTAAAACATTACCATTTTTTGTGTAATAATCTAATAGATGGTCAATATTATTAGCTAGGTCATCCTCTATATTATGATTAAGCTCAAGCTTGGAAAACCTTTGAATAGAGCCCCTAATGACCCCTAACTCATTGATAACCTTTGCATCGAACTCAATCTTGTTAGATAGATTGACATAAATAGTCATCCTAATGCCTATGAATAGAATAAATATTAATAGCAAGATAAAAAGCCATTTTGACTTTTGCTTCATACGAACAACTCCTTTAGGTAAATACCTATTCTACTTATGATATTTTAAAATCAGCCTGCATTTCCATTCATAAACATTAAATATACATTATATATACATGCTTGTACCCTATTGATTTGGAGACATCTACTAAGCTATATATTATTTTAACATATGGATTATATAATATCAAATGGACATGATTTAGATAAAGAATATTTTAATTAGTAGAATAAATTAGAGAATAATTATTATTAGAAGGTGGAAAGTTAGCTGTATTTGTGATATAAAATAAGTATGCTATATGGACAGGAAGCTATATAAGCTTTTGTATAAAATCTTTTCCATAAATTTAAACCCTGGAGGTAAATATGACAAGAAAATTAACAAATAAAAGAATGTGTAAGTACATATTATTAGCTTTATCCTTAATGCTAGTTATAAGTATAACTGCTTGTAGTAATGAAGAAATTGTAGCTAAGGTGAATGATGAGGCAATTACTAAGGATGACTTATATGAATTGCTAGTTGAACAAAACGGAGTTCAAGCATTAAATTCTTTAATAGCTGAAAAGATCTTAAATTCTGAGGTAAAAAAGCAGAATATTGATATTACAGAAGAAGAGATTCAAGTAGAAATAAATAAGGTTATGGAAAATTATGGTGGAGAAGAGACCTTTAATCAAGCCATGGAATACTATGGATTCACATTAGAGGAGGTAAAGAAAAACCTAATCACTAATGCTAAAATAAGAAAGCTGCTAGAGCCTAGAATTTCAATTACAGAAGAAGAAATGGTAGGGTTCTTTGAAGAAAATAGGGATTTATTTGACCAGAGAGAGCAAGTAAAAGCAAGCCATATATTAGTTGCTACAGTAGAAGAGGCTAATGGGATCATAGAAAGACTTTCAGCAGATGAAGATTTTGCTAGTCTAGCAAAAGAGCTTTCAACGGATGAAGGGAGCAAAGGACTAGGAGGAGATTTAGGTTATTTCGGTAGAGGAGAAATGGTTTCGGATTTCGAGGAAGCTGCATTTAACTTAGAGATAGGCAAAATTAGTGAGCCTGTCCAATCAATACATGGATTTCATGTAATTAAAGTAGCAGATAAAAAAGAAGCAAAAGAAGCAGAATTTGATGAAAACAAGGATGACATAAGAGAGATGTTAGTAGAAGAGAAACTGCCCGAATTGTATCAAATATGGCATCAAGAGAAATTAAGTGAATATGAGATAATAAATTATCTTACAGAAAAGTAAAATTAGGAAATTTCATAATCATAAAAAAGAAAGCATCATAGCTATACACTAAAAAACAATAATGAAGATATGTGAAGCACTGCTCCCTGTCTACTTGACATGGGGCAGTTCATTTTTGTATGATTCCCTTATCCTGTGAGCTTAGGAAATATGTTCAAGAAAACATTTTAAGAAATGAAAACAAGAGTGTAATATAGTATATTAACAAATTCACTGTAGTTTTATTACATTTTTTTAAAAGAGATTTATAGTAAGTTTACAAAGGAAAGTTAAGAATTTTCAGAGAACTTAATAGTAATAACAAATAACGCATCAAACCATGTCTTTAATGTAAGCCAAAGAAGATAGGAGGGACACAATGGAGCCAATTCTAAAGATGGTCTCAATCTCAAAATATTTTGGGACATTTGCTGCAAATGAAGATGTTAGTCTTGAAGTGCATAAAGGTGAAATTCACTCTCTTTTAGGAGAAAATGGAGCGGGGAAATCTACCTTGATGAATGTGCTATATGGATTGTATAAGCCTGAAAAGGGTGAGATTCTTTTTATGGATAATAAACTCAATCTAAACTCTTCAAAGGATGCAATTGATGTTGGTATTGGTATGATTCATCAACACTTTATGTTAATACCAGTTCATACAGTTCTGGAAAACGTTATCATGGGTATGGGTAAGGAAAAAGGATTCATAATAAATCAAGAAAAACTGGAGAAGGAAATTCTAGACATTGCTAATAAATACGGAATGAAAATTTCTCTTAATTCCAAAGTATCTGACCTTTCAGTAGGAGAGCAACAGAGAGTTGAGATTGTCAAGGCATTGTACAGAGGGGCCAAGCTTCTCATAATGGATGAGCCTACAGCAGTGCTAACTCCTCAGGAAACCGAAGAGTTATTTACTACATTAAGAAAGATGGCTGATGGGGGTATGTCTATAATACTTATAACTCATAAGCTTAATGAAGTAATGGCTGTATGTGATAATGTGACAGTCCTAAGAGATGGAAAAGTGACTGGAAGAATTGATATCAAAAGCACTAACGAACTTGAGTTGACAAAGGCAATGATAGGTAGGGAGCTTTCACCAGTATCTAAGGACAATGCCTGCTGCAAGGGAGAAAAGGTATTGGAATTAAAGGATGTTTCCTATGTAGATGGAGGTGGAGTAAAGACATTAAAGGATATCAATCTACACCTTTGTGCAGGTGAAGTCCTAGGTATAGCAGGAGTTGATGGTAATGGTCAAAAAGAGCTTGCAGAAGTAATAGCAGGGTTGGTCCATGCGACTTCGGGCAAGATTTTTCTAGGAGACCAAGAAATAACTCAAAAATCCATTTTGGATATAATCAACATGAGTGTAGGCTATATCCCTGAAGATAGACATAAAAGAGGATTAGTATTGGACTTTTCAGTTAGTGAAAACCTAATAATGAAGGATTATTGCAAAAGTCCATTCAGAAAAAAAGTGTTTTTTGACTTCAATGAGATTAATTCCCACGCTGAAAATATGATTAACAAATATTCAATTAAAACTACAGGAAGAAATGCAGAAGCTAGAAAGCTGTCGGGAGGCAACCAGCAAAAGATAGTTGTGGCTAGAGAAATTGATAAGCAGCCAAGACTATTAATAGCTGTACAACCAACAAGGGGAGTAGATATAGGCGCTATAGAATTTATTCATAAACAGATTATGAAGGCTAAAGAACAAGGAACAGCAATTTTATTAATATCTACTGAGCTATCTGAGATAAACTCATTATCCGATAGAATAGCGGTTATATACAAAGGAACTATTGTTGGCGAAATAGACCAAAGTCAGTTTGAAGAAAGTACAATCGGTTTAATGATGGCAGGTATACCTAAAGAGAAAGCCATGAAATCATAGTAGAAATCTTAAATTCAATTAAGAGGGGGAAGAAACAGTGAACAAGGTAGCTGATGACTCTTTAGATAAAAAAGCCACAAGCAAAGCTTTCAATAGAGATAAGCTTCTTTCTATTGGAGTGCCCATAGTATCGGTACTCATAGCTCTACTTCTAGGAAGTATTCTTTTAATATTTATTAAAGTAAATCCATTAGAGGCATATAAGCATTTGATTTTTGCCAATTTTTCCAATCCATATAATCTAGCAGAGGTTTTTGTTAAGGCTACACCCATTATATTAACAGGGCTTGCATTTACATTTGCCTTTAGAACGGGACTATTCAATATTGGTGGAGAAGGACAGATGTTTGCAGGTGCAATTGCAGCTGTATTTGTAGGACTTAAGGTAGGACACCTTAGTCCATTTATTGCAATTCCACTTTGTTTATTAGCAGCCATATTAGCTGGAGCTGTGTGGGGGATTATTCCTGGAATATTGAAGGGAGTATTTGGCTCTAGTGAAATCATAGTTACAATAATGTTTAACTATGTAGCCCTTTATCTCGTAAGCTATGTAGTAGATAAGCCATTAAGAGAGGCAAGCGGATTTTATCCACAAACAGATTTAATTGGGAGTGGTGCTTTTCTTCCATATATTATACCTAAAACTAGACTGCACATAGGCTTTATTGTAGCCGCCCTATTAGTCTTCATTGTGTATCTAATATTATGGAAGACTCCATTCGGATTTAGGCTTAGAGCAGTTGGACTCAATCCTGATGGGGCCGAATATTCAGGAATAAATATTAGGAAGAATATAATCATTTCACTAGCAATAAGTGGTGCTTTAGCAGGAGTTGCAGGATTTACTGAGATAAATGGCATTCACCATAGATTACTAGATAACTTTTCAAGAGATGTAGGATTTGATGGGATAGCAGCAGCTTTATTAGGAGGAGCTAGTCCAGTAGGAGTTTTTGTTGCATCCTTGCTTTTAGGAGTGCTTAAGACAGGAGCCAATGCAATGCAAAGAGGAGTGGGGGTTCCAGCCAATATAGTAAACATAATCCAAGCACTTATTATCATTCTTGTACTAGCTGGTAATATGCTTAAACCTAAGATTATAGTCATGCTTAATCGTAAAGAAAGGGGGCTGGAATAGGTGGATAATATATTTAACATAACATTTCTTGTAGCACTTTTATCTGCATCCCTTAGATTATCCGTACCTATACTATTTGCAGCTCTAGGCGGAATGTATTCAGAGAGATCTGGAGTAAACAATATAGGTCTAGAAGGAATGATGCTAGTAGGAGCTTTTGCAGGGGTCGTGGGTTCATATTTTTCAGGGAGTCAATGGGTTGGAGCTTTAGTTGCAGTATTAAGTGGACTTTTAATAGGAGCACTATTTGCTCTAATAACAGTAAAGATTAAAATAAATCAAATAGTAAGTGGAGTTGCTATAAACCTATTGGCAGTTGGACTTACAAGCTTTTTTTATAGAGCATTGTTTGGAATAACTACAACACCAATAACAGTAAAAGCATTTGAGCCAATTAATATACCACTTCTTTCAAATATACCAGTTATTGGTGAAATATTCTTTAGACAAACCATACTTGTATATATAGCATTTTTACTGGTACCATTATCAGCATTTATACTTTATAAAACATCCTGGGGACTAAGTATAAGGACAGTAGGAGAGCATCCAATGGCAGCTGACACAGTAGGCATACCTGTAAGTAAGGTTAGGACTATATGTGTTATTATCAGTGGTGCTTTAGCTGGACTTGGAGGCTGCTTCCTATCTCTCGGCCAATTCAACATGTTTGTTGATAATATGATATCTGGAAGAGGCTTCATAGCAGTTGCAGCAGTAATATTTGGAAAATGGAATCCTAAGGGAGTACTATTGGCTTCATTAGTATTTGGAGTTGCAGATGCTCTTCAAATAAGACTTCAAACAGCTGGGATTGCTATTCCATATCAATTCTTATTAATGTTCCCATATATACTAACTGTAATAGCAGTTACGGGAATAGTTGGTAAAACAGTATCACCAAGAGCATTAGGACAACCATATGAAAAATAATCATAATTAAATACGGTTTAATTTAAGGAGGTGGTACTCTCAAACCTACAGTGATATTTGCTAGTTTGTTATTTAAGTTAAAGAATGTATCCAAAATTAAAGGAGGAATAAAATGTTTAATAAGAAAAAGATTATTGCATCTCTTATTGTAGCTATGCTTCTTGTTTCTATGCTAGTAGGCTGTACATCTCAATCAACTAATGGAGATAAATCAGGGGATCAAAAGATAGTTTTAGTGTTACCAGGACCAATAAATGATCAAGGCTGGAATGCTACTGCTTACGAAGGTTTACAGTTAGTTGAAAAAGATTTAGGAGTAAAAATGGAGTACATTGAAAGTGTGCAACAAGCTGACTTTGAGGCTGTATTTACTGACTACGGTGAAAGGAAATATGATTTAGTATTTGCGCATGGAACACAGTTTTATGATGCTGCTATAAAAGTAGCTCCAAATTATCCAGATACATTCTTTATGGTAATAAACAGTGATTTAGGTCAAGAGCCAAACGTTGGCGGCATAGGAGTTAGAGAGTGGGAAGGTGGATACGTTGCAGGAGCATTGGCTGCTATGTATACAGAGACTAAACAAATGGGAGCTATAGGTTCATTCCCATTCCCAGTTATTGCAGGAACATTAGATGCATTTGAAGCGGCAGCTCAAGAATATGATCCTTCAATAAAAGTTACTAAAACATATGTTAACTCTTGGGAAGACATACAAAAAGGTAAAGAAACAGGACTTGCTATGGCAGAAGCAGGATCAGATATAATATTCTGTAGTGCAAACCAAGTTGGTCTTGGATCAATAGATGCAGCAAAACAAAAAGGAGTAAAAGCTATTGGCTATATTTCTCCACAAAATGATGTAGCACCTGGTACAGTTATTTCAAGTGTTACTTACAATAATGCTGTACTATTCAAAGCGACAGTTCAACAATTATTAGATGGCACTCTTAAGCCAGAAGGAACTTCATTAGGATGGGCAGATGATATCCTAGGTATGCAATGGGCAGATGGTATAGGTGATGACGTTAAAGAATATGTAAACGACACTATCCAAAGACTAAAAAATGGTGAAATAGAAAACCCATATAAAGGTGAATAAGAATTAGTAGTTAGAATTAAGGGGTCATGCTTTCCTAATTAGGAAGGCATGGCCCCTTATCTAACTTGATTTATTTTAGACTATTTTATTTGTCCAGGACTCACAGTTCCATACTTCTGAAACTAGATCATTATAAAACTCAGGTTCATGACAAATTAGAAGGATAGATCCTTTATATTGCTTAAGAGCACTTTTCAGCTCAGCCTTTGCATCTACATCAAGATGGTTAGTAGGCTCATCTAGTATCAGTATATTTGATTCCCTATTTATTAGCTTACATAACCTAACCTTAGCTTGCTCACCACCGCTTAATACAGTAATTTTACTTTCTATATGCTTTGTAGTAAGTCCACACTTAGCCAATGCGGCCCTAACCTCAAATTGAGTGAAGGAGGGGAAGTCCTGCCAAATCTCATCAATACACGTATTAGTGTTAGATTTTTTGATTTCCTGTTCAAAATAGCCTATATGAAGATAGTCCCCAAGATGGGCAGAACCTGAAAGAGCTTTGATCTCACCTAATATACTTCTTAATAGAGTGGTTTTCCCTAGACCATTTGCACCTACTAAAGCTATTTTCTGTCCCCTTTCCATTTGGAGATTTAGAGGTTTTGAAAGTGGTTCATCATATCCAATTACTAAATCCTTAGTTTCAAAGACCAGTTTTCCAGACGCTCTAGCATCTTTAAAGTAGAACTCTGGCTTAGGCTTTTCTCTAGCAAGCTCAATTACTTCCATTTTATCAAGCTTCTTTTGTCTAGACATAGCCATATTTCTAGTAGCTACCCTAGCCTTGTTTCTAGCAACAAAGTCCTTAAGCTCCTCAATTTCCTGCTGCTGCTTTTTGTATGCTGCTTCAAGCTGGTGTTTTTTAGCTTCATAAATCTGAATAAAGTCGTCATAAATACCTACATAACGGTTTAATTCTTGATTTTCCATATGATATATCAAATTGACAACACTATTTAGAAAAGGAATATCATGAGATATGAGGATAAAAGCATTCTCATATTCTTGAAGATAGCGCTTTAGCCACGCAATATGTTGTTCATCAAGGTAGTTAGTAGGCTCGTCTAATAATAGAACATCTGGCTTTTCCAATAATAGCTTAGCTAAAAGCACCTTGGTTCTTTGACCACCACTTAAATCATTTACATCCTTATCCAATCCAATATCATTAAGACCTAGGCCCCTTGCAATTTCATCTACCTTAGCATCTATTACATAAAAATCATTGTTAGTAAGGATGTCCTGTATATTACCTAAATCCTCAAGCAATACCTCAAGATCTTCAGGCGAAACATCAGACATTCTTTGGCAAATTTGATTCATTTCATCTTCCATATCGAAGAGATACTTAAAAGCACCCTTTAGTACATCCCTAATAGTCATTCCTTTTACAAGAGTCGTATGCTGATCTAAATAACCAACCCTAACACGCTTAGACCACTGAATCTTTCCTTCATCTGGCTCAAGCTTACCTGTTATAATACTCATAAAAGAAGACTTACCCTCACCATTAGCACCGATAAGTCCAATATGCTCTCCCTTTAAAAGTCTAAAAGTTACATTATTTAAAATAGCACGATCTCCATATCCATGACTTAGATTAGTCACTGTTAAAATACTCATCACAAACCCCATCCTAGTTAATATTCAAAAACAATTATATTCCCATCCATTATTCCGCAGTTGCTTTTTTCTTCATAGTACTTCTCAAGCCTATTTCCTTTCTTTGAATAATATTAACAATGTTTTTCCTATGATTATAAATACTTAAAATGGCCAGGATAATAGCTATAATAATACAACCCTTACTATATCCAAAATAAAAAGTTGAGGCAGCAAATAGAATTACAAGTGCAATAGTACCTAAAGCAATATAATCAGTGGCAAGCGTAATAGCCACTATAGTTATTATTCCTAGGATTGCAATACGATAATCCACAGCAGTGAGCATACCGATTAAAGAAGCAGTACCCTTCCCTCCTCTAAAGCCCATATAAAAAGGATAATTATGACCTAAGATAACAGAAAGTCCATTCAGATAAAGGAGAAAAGGTGTAGAACCCTCAGGATTAATGGTTTTAAATAATAGTCTAATAACAACTATAGATAATATAGCTTTACCTATATCCAGTAGCCCGGCTGCAGCTCCATATTTCCAGCCCAAGGATACAACAGTATTAGAAGCTCCAGCGTTTCCATTTCCTAGTGTACGTATATCTACTTTCTTGATTAATTTTCCCAGAATATAAGACGCTTGAAAACACCCAAACAGATAGCCAATTATTGTGACAATAACATAGTTTTCCATGGTTAACCTCCCTCCCCGAATATATAATTATTATACCAGAAAAAATATAAAAAAAAAATCTATATAACAGATTTTTGCTATGGCCAATATTGGAAGACTGTTGATTATAAGATAGGCATATTCATAATTAGGTAGAAGCTTTATAATAATATAAGTCCTATTGTTTTTTGAAAAAGTGAAGTAAAAAAAATATATGGATAGTCTAAAGAATAAGACCAATAGCATAGGGAAAATATGTAACAATATATTAAAATATGTTAGAATATACTTAAGGATTCAGTATACAAGGAGGAAGACATGAAGATATTATTGACAACAGATACCTATAGCCCATCTATAAATGGGGTAGTCATTTCAGTAAACAATCTATACACAGAGTTATCTAAAAGAGGACATGAAGTAAAAATACTGACACTTTCATTTACAGGGTACTCCTATAAAGAAGGAGATGTATACTATATAAGATCCTTTAACGCTAGAATATACCCAGGTGCAAGAGGTACACTTTCTTATAAGAATAGATTTATTAAAGAAATCATAGATTGGTCGCCTGATATTGTACACTCACACACGGAATTCTGTACATTGATACATGCTAAATATATAAGAAAATCACTAAGGATTCCACATATGCACACATACCACACAATGTATGAGGATTATTTAGGTTATATTTTTAAGGGAATGTTAATATCTAAAAGAAGAGCCATGAGTATTATTAGGAAGCTAATAGGTTCTGTTGATGAGATTATTACGCCAACTCAAAAAGCCAAGACGTCCTTAACAGCCTATGGAATCTATAGACCTATTAGCATTATACCTACAGGTATTGACTTAACCAGGTTTACAATAGCAGATCAATATACAGAAAAAGTAGAAGACCTAAGAAAGGGTATGGGCATTAAGGAGACAGACAAGGTTCTTATTTTCCTTGGCAGGTTAGGTAAAGAAAAGAATATAGATGAGATAATAATGAATGTAAAAGAGCTAAACCAAGAGCAAAACATTAAAATGCTAATAGTAGGGGGAGGTCCCTATTCTGATAATTTAAAGAAACTTGTTAATGAATTAAAGCTTAACGAAAAAATCATATTCACTGGAATGGTACCACCTAATGAGGTTCCACTCTATTATTCATTAGCAAATATTTTTGTTACAGCATCAACCAGTGAAACCCAAGGTCTAACATATATTGAGGCATTAGCTAGTGGTCTGCCTGTAGTATGTAGATATGATGAGGCAGTAGAAGGCTTGATAAATAATGGTTTTAATGGGTATATGTATAGGAATAAGTTCGAGTTTAAACAAAGCATTAAGGGATTATTAAATAAGAGTGATGATGTAAGTGAACTTAGAACAAAAGCTAAGAAATCAGTTCAACGATATTCTCTTGATGTATTTGCTTCTGAGATTGAAAGCCTCTATTTAAGGCACATAAACTAGCTTTGTATTAGCTATGACTTATATAAGTTTTTCAAAGGTTTTTGTTTACAATAAAAATGAAAGGAGTGTTTAAATGATTAGGCTTAAAAGCAAAGAAGAGGTGTTAAAAGAATATGTAAGTAGATATCCTGAATTGGATCAGCACTTTATAACTAAGCTTTCAGATGACTATGACAGATATAGGGAACTCCTTAAAGAATGTAATTCAAAGAAAGAAGTAATTGAGGTTTTTGAAAAAGAAATAAGAGAAAACGAGAAGCTTTATAATGATAGTTCATTAATACGAGGACTTGAGGATTCTCCATACAACCAATATATAGAAATATTAGCCAATTATGGACGAATAGCTTTTTTCAGAGACAACATGTTAAAATAAATCATGATTTCAGCATTCCGGCCATATTAAAATCAAGGAGATAGAATAGTTTTTCTATCTCCTTTTGATTAAGCAAATAGCTTTAAATTATACTTGGACTTCAGGTGGCATACAAATTTGCCTGCCTGCAACGAATTCACTTGGAGCCATAGTTGGATTATATTTTAGTATATCAGTTGCCGATACAGTAAATTCTTCAGCAATACTTGATAGAGTATCTCCTTCCTTTATAATATAGGTGTTTCCAGTAGGGCATAGGTCTGCTGGCTCATAAGGAGGAATACAGACCTCTTGACCTATTTGAAGGTTTTCTACATCAATATTTGGATTAGCATTGACTATGGCCCTAAAAGAAATATCATACCTTTGTGCCAATCTATAAAGGGTATCGCCAGTTCCTATTACATGTATTCTACCTCCTGGACATGTCTCTTGTCTTGGCATACAAATTCTTTGACCTATTATTAATCTAGTAGGATCTATGTTTGGATTTGCTGCTTCTAAAGCTGCAACTGTTACTCCAAATCTACTTGCAATACTAAAGTATGTGTCGCCTGCTTCTATAGTATAATAAGCACCGCCAGGGCATGGAGGTGTTCCAGGTGGAACTACTTTAGCAGGTATACAAATGATTCTACCAACCACTAAGCTGTTAGGATCAACAGTAGGATTTGCATCTTGAAGCTGTCTAATGGTTACATTAAATCTGTTTGCTAAACTATAGAATGTATCCCCTGGCCTTATTGAATAATAGGTCCCATCAATACAAGGTGGAATAACTGGCGGTTCAGGTATAGATGGTGGCACAGGTACACATATTCTTTGACCTACCACTAGGTTGAAAGGATTTACTAATGGGTTTGCTTGCTGCAATTGTCTTACAGTTATATTAAATTCACTAGCTATTGTATAAAATGTGTCTCCGGCCTTTATTGTATAGACGGTTCCATTAGGGCAAGTAGGAGTCACAGTAACCCTAGGAACGCATATTACTTGACCAATTTGGATACGGTTGATGTCAATGGTAGGATTTAAAAACCTAATAACTGCAATAGTTGTATTGAACTCAGCAGCTATTCCGCTAACAGTATCTCCTCTTTTTACTGTGTAGGCTTGAGCAAAAGGAGGACATGTTCTTTCACGCATATTACATATCACCTCACTTAGATTTATAATATATAATATTCACGAAAAAACTAAATGTGCATAAGAGAAGAGAACACATTTTTATTGTATTACATTTTTTGCTATTGACATTTGTGTCAGAAAATTATAAGATTATCTTTAATTTAATCAAATGTAACTTGTAGGTATTCGTAGATGACCCTAAGGGTCAAGGTAGAAGAAGTAGGATAGGTTTAAACAAAAAATTAAAAATTGGAGGACGGTAGTATGGTAGGAAAAAAACATCTCACCAGTCTAAGTAAAAGCTTAGGCTTAATTTCATTTCTTGTAATTATCACTTTATTTTTAAATGCATGTTCATCTCTTAGTTCTGACAGTTATCAAGATGCAGTATCCATAGGAATTAGTCAAATAGCAGAGCACCCTGCACTAGATAGTGCTAGGGCTGGTTTTCTTGATGCCTTAAAAGAAAAAGGCTATGAAGAAGGGAAAAACCTAAAGCTAGACATACAATTTGCTCAAGGAGACATTGCCTTGACAACTACTATTGCTCAGAACTTTGTATCCCAGAAAAAAGACTTAATCCTTGCTATTTCCACATCCTCAGCTCAATCAGCACATAACTCTGCTAAAGATATCCCAGTATTGTTTACAGCAGTAACTGACCCTGTGTATGCAGGATTAGTCAAAAGTCCAAATTCACCAGAGGGTAACACAACGGGTACTAGTGATCTTAGCCCTATAGCTAAACAGCTAGAGCTTGGGAAAACACTAATTCCTAGTGCAGGTAAAGTGGGTGTATTATATAGTACTAGTGAAGTTAACTCGGAGCTTCAGGTTAATATGGCAAAGGAAGCAGCAAAAGATTTAAATATGACCGTAATAGAGATTCCCGTTACAAATACAACGGAATTCGAACCAGCCTTAAATGCTAAGATTAAGGATATAGACTTTCTATTCCTTCCAACTGACAATCTAGTGGCTTCAAATATGCCTATAATTTCCAAAATAGCTATGAACAATAACAAGGCTATAATAGCAACAGAACAAGGCATGGTAGAAGGTGGAGCCTTGGCATGTGAGGGGCTTGATTATTATAGATTAGGACACCAAACAGGTATAATGGCAGCTGAAATACTTGAAGGTAAAAACATAAAGGATATACCAGTTTCTATGCTTGAGGAAACAGAATTGATAATCAACGAAAAGGCTGCAAACCAACTTGGTATTAATATCCCAGAGGAAATGATTAAAAGAGCGACTTTAGTGAAGGGAGCTGAGTAGTATGAATGATTTTATATTAGGCATTCTTCTCCAAGGTTTTATATTTTCCATAATGGTAATGGGTGTATATATAACCTTTAGACTACTTAACTTTGCCGATATGTCAGTAGATGGAACATTCACATTAGGGGCCAGTGTATCTGCGATTTTGATTACAAAAGGGTGTAACCCTTTTGTAGCCCTTTTATTCTCTGTAATAGCAGGATCCTTAGCAGGAACCTTAACTGGAATATTAAATGTAAAGCTTAAAATAAAAGATTTACTTTCAGGAATTTTAGTAATGCTAGCCTTATATTCTATTAATTTGAGAATAATGGGAAGGGCAAACCTGCCTATGTTTAACAATGAAACTATTTTCCCAGATAGTAGCTTAGTCAATAGTTTATTTATAGCCTTAATACTAGCTCTTATCTGTGCTGTTATTTTTATAATATTCTTCAAAACTAAACGTGGCTATCTTTTAAAAGCAACAGGAAGCAACGAAGGAATGGTGATTTCATTAGGATTGAATACGGGAACTATTAAAATACTTGGGCTTGCACTGTCAAATGGATTAGTTGCTTTATCTGGAAGTGTTTTTGCCCAATACCAGGGCTACAGTGATATAAATATGGGGACTGGTACTATGGTAATAGGTTTGGCATCTATTATAATGGCCCATTCAATTTTAAAAAATATCAAGCAAATAAAACCGAGTTTTTTATGTATAATAGGTGCAGTCTTATACAGAGCTAGTATTTCATTAAGTCTGAAAATAGGATTTAATCCAAGCGATTTAAAGCTTGTAAGCTGTATAATTGTAATACTTGCACTTTTCTTAGGAGGAAAAGAATCCTCATTTAAACTAAAAAACTTTCAACTTACTAAAGAAAAAAGACAGGCAGGTGATTTAAGTGCTAGAGCTAACTAACATAAGCAAAACATTTAATATTGGAGATATTAACGAAGAAAGATTATTCCATAAGCTTTCTTTAAAAGTGAACAAGGGCGATTTTATTTGCATATTAGGAAGTAATGGTGCAGGGAAATCCACTTTACTCAATATAATATCAGGAAAGCTAGGGATAGATAGAGGAAGAATCATTCTAAACAATTCAGATATTACAAAGGAGACTGAAAGCCTGAGATGTCAGAAAATATCTAGGATTTTTCAAGATCCAGCCTTAGGTACTGTCCCATCGATGACAATAAGGGAGAACCTTTCTATGGCTCTAAATAAGGGGAAAAGTTTTGATTTTTCTTTTTTAGTAAATAAGAAAAACGAAAGTTTATTTAATGAATTATTAAAGGTGCTTGACTTAGGCCTAGAAGAAAAGCTAGATTCAGTTGTATCTAAGCTATCAGGAGGACAGAGGCAGTCTTTGGCCTTAATAATGTCTACATTAACAGACCCTAATCTTCTGCTTTTAGATGAGCACACTGCAGCATTAGATCCTAAAACATCAGAAATTGTCATGGGGATAACAAGCAATATTATTGTAGATAAGAATCTAACTGCCCTTATGGTCACTCATAATATAGAGCATGCAATAAAGTATGGTAATAGACTTATTATGATCCATAGAGGAGAAGTTTTAATAGATGTAGAGGGAGAAGAAAAAAACAATCTTACAAAAGAAAAACTTTTATCATTATTTAAAGATGTTAGCGATAGAAGTCTATTTAGTTAGTTAATAAGGGGGAAATTCCCCTAATACATATTGGCATGTATTCATTATACTTTACTCATTAAAAGAGAATAGGAAGATATAAATTTAGCATTTAAAGCAAAAAATGCCATATATCTTAGCAAAAAAAGCATTGCAGTATAGATCAATACTGTATATAATATAGTAATTATGATTATATGAGTTTTTATTAAGGTGTAGGTGATAAAATGGATATTAAGCAAGAAATAATTAAAAAGTTGATTAACAAAAAAGAGGAACAATATCATAATCTAATTCAATATTTTTTACATAAAAATGACGAAGAGTTAGAAAAGACCATTACTTTTCTTAAGGAGTTAAATAAGTCAAGTCGTGTCTTAGGGTTTGATACCCTTGTTAGCATGAGCAATGAATTAATTGATCATTTAATAGCCTGTAGAGATGGTGTGAATGAAGACAAAGACACATTGCTAAAAATCTTAGAGCTATATAGTTATATATGTATTGATATTGAAAAGATTCATAATGAACTATCCAATACATACTTAATTGATCAAAGTAGAGTTTTGGTCAGTGGAGCTTGTTGTGATATGCGTCAAGAAAGTATTCTTGTGGTAGATGACGATCCTATATTGTTAGACTTACTTGAAAAAATTTTGTTTCAAAGAGGATATGATGTAATCTTATGCTCAAAAACATTAAACTTAATTAAAACAATTAAGGACAAC
This sequence comes from Tissierellales bacterium, assembly GCA_041655135.1. Classification (GTDB taxonomy): domain Bacteria; phylum Bacillota; class Clostridia; order Tissierellales; family Proteiniboraceae; genus Proteiniborus. The sequence goes on along the minus strand of JBBAFY010000007.1, from coordinate 39,699 downwards.
AAAATAGACCTTGCCATTATTGATTTAGTAATGCCTCAAATAGATGGATATGAGATAATTGAATTAATTAGAAAAACAGAGCCAGAGATGCCTATTATTATATTATCTGGAAAAACCAATACAGAAAATAAGACAAGGGCATTAGGAATCGGTGCTGATGATTATATCACTAAGCCTTTTCAGGAGGAAGAACTAATTGCTAGAGTAGAAAGAGCATTGACTAGAGCCTTAAACTTTAAGGAAAAATCTATTGAAGATGGTTTAACTGGTGCATATACCAAGGCATTCCTTTGGAAAAAGATAGAAGAATATAAGAGCTTGTTTAATAGAAGCAAAAAAGCATTTTCTGTTGCCTTCCTAGATTTGGATTCCTTTAAAGATATAAATGATAACTATGGCCACCTAATAGGTGACGAGGTATTAAAATGTTTTGTATCTACACTTAAAACATCATTAAGAGTTACAGACTATGTATTTAGGTTTGGGGGAGACGAATTTATAATTTTGTTTCCTGAAACAGAAGAAAAAGAAGCATACAATGTATTAGAGAGATTTAGAAGTTGTATTTCTTATAATAGGTGCTTAGAAGTCAATACGGGTATTATCTGCCTAAGTTCCTTTAGTGCGGGGATTACAGAAATAGAAAATTGTGATGATGAAATTGAGGATATTATTAATAGAGCTGACAAGGCCTTATATAATGCTAAAGCACAGGGAAAGAATAGAAGCTACCTATATTAATTCTATTATTTAACCATATGGAAATATGAAGGGATTATGGGTTTAATGGAGAAATTAGCACTAAAGGGGTGGTTTAGTGGGATATAAATATGAGATAGTTAAGAGGACAGAGGGAGTTCCTGTAAAAATTTTTATTCACAGTATAAAAAGATTTAAGATGCATTGGCACAATGAAATGGAGATACTAATTGTCTTACAAGGGTCGGTGAATATAAGAGTAGGAGAGAAGAAGTTCCTCCTCAAGGAAGACGATTGTATACTAGTAAACAGCAATGAAATCCATAATACAAGTAAAACCGAAGAAGATAATATTTTACTAGCCCTGCAAATTAATCCTGAATATTTATCCGAATACTATCCCCAAGTAGGTAAGATGGTTTTTAATTGTAGTTCTGATTTTAATTCAGATAAGGACCAGAAAAATTTTGATAAAATCAGATACTATTTAGCACAAATAATCTGGGAAATTAATAAAAAAAGTGAAGGATATCATTTTAAAATAGGAAGTATAGTAAACTTACTGGCTGCTTATTTAGTGGCTAACGTAGAGTGGACATTGATAGAGTCTAAAAACTTAATAATCATGAATAAAGATGTTGAAAGGATTCAGGAAATCATTTGCTACATAAATGAAAATCTATATAGAACCATTACTTTAAAAGAAATTGCTGACAATCAAAATCTTAGCATTTATTATCTGTCCCACTTTTTTAAAAACAAGGTGGGAATCACATTTCGAGAGTATTTAAATATTTTGAGACTAGAAAATGCGGTTGATTTGATATCAGTATCTAATAAAACAATAACTGAGATAGCATATGAAAGTGGCTTTTCTAGCACTAAATCTTTAAATAAAATTTTTAGAGACACATATGGGTGTACTCCAACAGAGTATAGAAAAAGATCTCATGATACAAAGACAAAGAATAGTATGGATAATGAAGGGATTGAATTAGAGAATACAAGGAGCAAAACCTACTTAGATGTGGACAGGACTGCAGCATTTAAGAAGTTGTTTAGCTATTTAGAACCAATAGAAAATAATCCAAAAATTAATCATTTGTTAGAAGTAAGTAGTGAAAGCATATTTGCCGATATAATGTATGAAGGCATGGAATACAAGCCGTATTGGAGAAAGCTTACATCATTTAGTAGAGCATCTGAAGGATTGAGGCAAGCTTGGCAAGATCAACTTAGAGAGTTACAAGCAGATATTGGATTTGACTACATAAGATTTCATGGTATTTTTTCTGATGATATGATGGTATACAATGTTGGTGTTGATGGCAATGTAATCTATAATTGGTCATATGTTGACCAACTATTTGATTTCTTTAAAAGTGTGAATATTAAACCCTTTATTGAATTAGGCTTTATGCCTTCAGAAATAAAAAGCTCTGATCATGTCATGTTTTGGTGGAAAGCAAATATATCTCAGCCAAGGGATATAAAACTATGGACTAATCTTGTAAAGGAATTCATCAATCATTGTATAAATAGATATGGACTTAAAGAAGTAGAGACCTGGTATTTTGAGGTGTGGAATCAACCAGATTTAGAATATGTGTATTGGATTGGAGATAAAGAAAGTTATTTTGAATTTTATAAAGAAACGGTACTAGCCATTAAATCAATTTCTTCAAATTTATTAGTAGGGGGCCCTTCTATCACTCACCAAACAGTTAAGGATGGGACTTGGCTTGATGATTACCTAACATATTGCACTACCAATAAAGTTCCTTTAGATTTTGTATCATTACATATCTATTCAGAGTCATTTTCTTCAATGGGAGAAGTTGAAAACTTAATTTTAGAAGCAAAGCAAGGAGAAAGTCTTTTGAAATTAGTGTCAGAGTTTGAATTGCTCACAAGAATTTATCATGATAAATACCACACCCATGATATTTTATCCCTAGCCAATGACAAAATAAGCAATCTATTAAAATACAAGCCTGAGATTCATGTCACAGAGTGGAATGCTTCAGCATACAGCAGAAATCTAATTAATGACACATGCTTTATAGCCACATTTATTATAAGCAATATACTAAAAAGCATAGGAAAAGCTGATTCTATAGGATTTTGGACTTTTACAGATATAATGGAGGAAATTAAAGCGGGTATTTCTGCATTTCACGGAGGTTTTGGATTATTCAATAAACAGGGGTTAAAAAAACCATCCTATTTAGCATATTATCTCTTGAACAAGCTAGGAGATAAAATTATTAAGCAGGGTGAGGAATATATTATAACAAAAAAAGATGAAGATATTCAAATGTTAGTGTATAACTATGCATATTTTGATGACCTGTTTTTAAATGGAGATGTCTCTGCCCTGACTAATAAAGAAAGATATAAGGTCTTTGAGGACAAAGCACTAAAAGAGATGAAGCTAGAAGTAAATGGGGTTTTTGGTTATTATAAGGCAACAAGATACCAACTAAATAGAGAGCGTGGTTCTGCAGTAGACGCCTGGATAGACATGGGTGCACCAGAGGATATGACCGAAGAAGAGATAAGATATCTCCATGGGAAAGCACAACCTAAAATGACTGTAGAATATTTAGAACTAGATGGGGTCTATAAAGACAAACTATATGTACCAGTACATGGAGTAGATCTAATTGTACTAGAAAAAAAAGTAAAACAATCTAATAATTTCCTCTAACTAAAATGAGCTAATTCAGTTTTAGTAAAGAAATAAGTGGAAAGGGAAGGGAACAAATATGGAGGTATTTTTGGCGAGACAGCCAATCTTTAGATCCGATCAAGATGTTTGTGCCTACGAAATTTTGTATAGAAGCGGAGCAATTAATGAATTTGATGGCTCCGACGGTGATAAGGCTTCTACTGAAGTTATTTTTAACACATTTCAGACCTTTGGGATTGAGAGTTTAACTTATGGGAAACCTGTATTCATTAATTTTACAGAGAGTTTGATTAATGAAGAGGTAGCAACCCTTTTTTCCAGGGACTTTTTAGTAGTAGAGATACTAGAAAATGTAATACCTAAGGTAGCAATCATAGAAAACAGCAAGAGTTTAAAAGAAATGGGATATAAAATAGCACTAGATGATTTTGTATATGGACCAGAATATGATGAATTAATTGAGCTTGCAGACATAATTAAGATTGATTTTTTAAACTCCTCTAGACAAGAAATAGAAAATGTAATTAAAAAAATTAAAGATAAAGAAATAGTTCTTCTGGCAGAAAAGGTTGAAACCAGAGAAGATTTTGAATATGCAAAAAGTCTGGGTTTTACTCTTTTTCAAGGTTATTTCTTCAGTAAGCCTGAGATCCTAACATCAAAAAAACTACATCCAGTTAAATCCACTTGTTTGCAATTAATCAATGAAATAAATGGCGGGGACATAGACTTTAAAAGAATTTCTAATATAATATCCAGAGATTTATCCCTTACATATAATCTTTTAAAGCTTGTAAACTCTGGAGCCTTTGGATTTAGGTATCGAATAAAATCTGTTATACACGCTGTCACAGCCCTAGGTGAAAGGGAAATCAAAAAATGGATTTATCTTATAGTACTAAGTGATATGGGACAAGAGAAGCCAGACGAATTGACCAAGCTATCTCTTATTAGGGCTAAATTTGCTGAAAGGCTGGCAAGGAAGACTAGATTTGCAAGACAGGCAGATGATGTTTTCTTGTTAGGGCTATTTTCCCTATTAGACGTTATTCTAAATAGACCTCTAAAGGAAGTGCTAAATGATATACAGGCAACAGAGATGGTGAGACAAGCACTATTAGACAAAGAAGGAGAAATGGGAAACATATATAAAATGATGCTCTCTTATGAAAAGGGAGAGTGGGATAAAGCCATGGAATATGCAGAAGAATTAGGTATTAGCTATAGTTTGCTTTTAAATGCATATATGGAAGCCCTGATATGGTACCGAAAATTAATTGAAATTAAGGCAAATGATTAATAGTCAAGTATCATCTTATAAAATGAAACTATTGAAGCTATAAAAAAAGCTTTCACTTCTGTTCAGTTAAACAGGAGTGAGAGCTTTTATTTTTAGTCCTTTAGAAAGACATTAATATCAAATTCCCCTATTGGAGTATCAAGGGACAGCAACAAGCCTTTGTCACTGGCTAAAGAAAAAGATTTATATTCTCCAACAAAGATTTGCGGAGGAACAATATCACATATGTAATTATTCTCTGATAGATTTGTTAATGCATTTCCACCGATTATATTTCCAACTTCTCCTAGGGCAGAAGAAGCAAAGCTGTCTATTTTGTCCATTTCCATGCCTGACATAATTTTTATCATCTCTAAGGCCATATCCTTGGTAAAACCGAATAAGACTGAACCCTTTAAGTTTCCTGTAACCCCTAGCAATACATTTACTTCCCTGCTACAAGCCATATCATCTAACACCTTCAGATCCTTTCTTTCGGGATCTATATCAAGCATTAATTTAAATACATCCTTTGTTGCTTTATAAAAGGAGTTAATATATTCTACCTTCACTATGCTTGTCCCTCCTTAGATTTTGCATATTCTCCAATTTTTTGATCCATTTTACCCACATGCATAATCAACCAAGCCATAAGCTTACCGCCAAATTCTTGTATTTTTTCTTCAGATAAGCCTTCCTTTTCAAAGAGTTCAACATATTCATTAATGCCTTCTCTAAACTTAGCATGAGCTGCCTTGTGTTTTTCAATATCAGGATAATTGATCTGCTCCTGATAGACTTCCTCATCATCAAAATGAACAATGACATATTCCTGCATAAAACTCATTGTTTCTTTTACTTTTTCTAGCCTATCTTCCCAATTTTCATTACTTCTAATAACTCGGGTGAAATCTGATACACGTTTAAAGAGCTCAAAATGCTGCTCATCAATTAATTCTACTCCAACTCTATAACTATCTTTCCACATAAAATAATATCCCCCATCTTTTATTTGTTTTTACACAAGTCAAACCTGTAAAATGGTTATATAGTTTATAGAAATACATTTACCCTTATAGCAATACATTAAACAGCAAAAATATACAAAAAAAGGTGATATGATTAATCACCTAAATTAGGTATAGATCTATGGCCCAATCCAATTGCCAAGTCATTAAGATGAAGCAGTCCGATGCTAATGAACAGACATACACTAATATGTTCTTCATATCTAGCTATGCCAATTTTTCCTCCAAAATTGAAGCCCATAGCCTTTGGATTTACTTGAGTTATGGCCTCCATTATAGCTCCAGCTACTGCACCTTCATGGACATGATAATCTTTTATTATTCCAGTTTTCTTAGAGACTACTAAAGTCCTTTCAATAATCTTAGGTATAGAACTTAATAGGTCACCGCCTATATCTACTGCAGCAGCCTTATAATTATTTTTATGAAGCTCATCTAAAATTGCCTTTTCCTCATTTCTAGTGGAAATTGCCAACCTTATAGCAGCCTTAGCAACATCAGAACTACCGTTTTTCATCACGAATCACCTCTTATACTATTGTATAAAAATTATATCTGATATGCCATGGAATGTAAATATAGCTTTATCTAGACTATATGATAAAGCTTAACTGTTTTTTACTATTGTTCTATAATCCTACAAAAATGACCATTTCCATATTCATGCAAGGTTAATCTTCCACAGCCCCTAGAAATTTTCTTAAAGAGTTCTTCTTTACAGTCATTCTTAAATTCAATTCCGCTTATTGCTGTTATACCACTATCCTTATAGGCAAGAGGATAAAATGGTACTGAGAAGCCTATTAGAGCTATTTCACGAGCATTTGTGCACATTTTAACTATCTCATCAGTTGTCAGATTTATCATAGTTGTTCCAGTTATTATAACTACATCACATTGAGGCAATAATTCAGATTGCATTGAAACTGGATATACTGAAGCGCCTTCAACACTTCCTTGGATTTCTATAGCTCTATCAAAGGAAATATATCTTTTTACTCTTGATGCCAAAGTTTTAACTAAGGGAGGCATATGTCCTATTACACCCACAGTATCTTCAGAGCTTATTTTTTCATATAATGTATCCATATTTTTAGTAGAACTAGTAGTACGTATGTAATTATTTGCTGCATTAATAACAGCGCAGCCCAAACTTCTTTGTAAATCTTCAGCTCCTGTTATAGCCCATTTAGCACAATCAATTGCTTTCATACCTATCATTTCTTCACAATATGAAAATATAGAGCATCCTGAGGGGAGTTTTTCTCTCATTAAGTATATAAAAGCAACATTATCGTTTGACAGTTGAACACCTACAAAGGATATTCCTACAATAAGGTCCTTAATATAAAGACCCTCCAAATCGTTTTGTGCAGCAGCATAGACTTTTTCAATTAACATTTTACAATACCCCCTTTTACCAAAAATAATTCATATCAGAAGAATTATAGCACATTAGCCTTCTTATTTAGTATAGTTATTAAACATTTCTATGAAAGCCTCGTCTTCCATAGAAATAATCAATAGGCTGTGTTGTTGATTGATTCTAAGACATACCATATAATTGGAGTGTACATAAAGATAATAATTAGTAAATTAAATGATTATTTATAACAGGAGGAGCTATAAAATGAAAATGGACGTATTAAAGAAATTTTTAGCAATATCCATAGTTTTAATAATGAGTATAGGAATTGTTAGCTGTGGACCAAAGGCACCTGTAGATAACCCAATTATTGTAGACGATACTTCACAGACAGAAGAAGATAATTCTTCTAATACAGAGGAAAAAATAATTAGAATGGATTTAAGTGATGTAGGTTATCCATCTGTTTATACAGTGTCCAAAAAAGGACAGGGCTATGTCGCTCTTCAATTTATTTTCGATACACTAGTATGGAAGGATAGTACAGGAGAAATTCCATATCTTGCAGAAAAATATGAGGTATCAGAAGATAATAAAACTTATACCTTTTTTTTAAGAAAAGGAGTTAAGTTTACTGATGGTGAAGAATTCAATGCTGAGGATGTTAAGTTCACATTTGACTATACCAAGGAACACCCTTATCATTACGCTTCCACTAGCATGATCAAAGAAACAAGAATTATTGATGACTATACTGTAGAAATCGAGCTTTCGGATGTGTATGTCCCATTTATAAGTGATGTTGCAGGCTGTCTACCAATACTTCCTGAGCATATTTGGAAGGATATAACTGAGCCAGAAACATTCACAGATCCAGAGGCGGTTATTACTACAGGGGCATTTAAGCTTGAATCCTATGATAGTGCTTCTGGGGTATATGTTTTCACTAAAAATGAAAACTTCTTTTATGGAAAAGTTCTTGCTGATAAGCTTATAGTGAGTAACTATGATGATGCAAGAGAGGCTTTTGTTGCTGGAGACTTAGATGTTTCTGCAACTATGGGATATAAAAAAGCTACTAGCTTTAAGAGTGATGATAAGTATAAGGTATTAGAAGGTCCAGGACTTTGGGTAAGCAGATTGTATTTTAACTTTAATGAGCCTGCTTTTAGCTCAAAGGAAGTAAGGCAAGCTATGCATCACGCTCTTAATTTAGACGAGATAGTTGAAAAGGTTAAAAGCGGAGCTGCCATAGCAGGTAGCGCAGGACATATCCAACCTGATACGCCATGGTATAATCCTAATATTCAACAATATCCTTACGATGTAGAAAAGGCAAAAGCCCTACTTGTGGAAGCAGGAGCAGTTGACTCAAATAACGACGGAGTGATGGAATTCGAAGGGAAAGAAATGAAGTTCGAAGCATTATTCGGTGAAAAAGATGTTCAATACGCTGAGTTAGTTGTGAACTACTTAAAGGAAATAGGAATTGAACTAGAAGTGAAAACATCTGATGATAATACTGTAAAAACTCTTATAGGTGAAGGAAACTTTACTTTAGCTGTGAATGGGCATGGTTCATTTGGTGGGGACCCAGTTCTTCTTGGACGTTTTGCTTCTGATTCAGATGGAGCTCCAAAGGTTACAGCTCAAGGCGGAAAAGTTTGGCATAATGAAGAGTATAATAAAATTTTTGCTCAATCAGCAATGGAGCTAGATAAAGAAAAAAGACATGAGCTAGTGAATAAATTACAAGAGATTATAGCTGAAGAACTACCTACTATAACTATGTTCTACAATCTTAATGCTACTGTTTATAATCCAGCTGTTTATGACGGATATTACTATACTCCAGATGGGATAGGTATTGCAATTCCTTTTGCATACAATAAGCTTTGTTTTGTGGAGTGATTAAATGAAGTCACTAATTAAGTATTTTGTGTATATATCATTAATAATAGCACTTTCATTTGCACTGCCAAGGTTAATCCCTGGCAGTCCTTTGTTTGCTATGGTAGAAGATGTAAGCTCTGTAGGTAATATGACAAAGGATGCATTAAAGGCTTTTGAAAAGTATTACTCTCCAGAGCTTCCTTTACTGGAGCAATTTGCAAAATATCTTAATAATATTTTTAAACTAGATTTTGGCTATTCTTTTTATTACAAGATGTCTGTACTACAATTGATAAAGGGGAGAGTTGGGTGGACGCTTTTACTGTCTTTTCTATCCATTGGAATATCGTCATTAATCGGAATATTTCTTGGTATAAGGTCTGGACTTAAGGGCAGAGAAAGCAAGCTACTAGTTAGTTCTTTTATCAGTATACATGCTACACCTACTTTTCTTATAGCAGCTATTTTTCAGATAATAATAGCCTACAAGCTTAGACTACTACCAGCCACAGGTGCATATACTACAGGAGCCAGCTTTGGACAACCTGGCTACATTCTTGATGTAATTAATCATATGATTTTGCCCTTACTTGTTCTAGTTATATCTCAAATACCACCTATATATCTATTTGCAAAAAACAGTACTGCAAATGTTAAGAAAGAGCAATTTGTCAAGATGGCAACCTATTTAAAAATCAATAAAAAGGATATGTATTTAAAGTATATTTTTAAAAATATTATACCGGAGCTTTTAGGCAGACTTAATATACAATTTGTTTTAGCAATAACAGGTTCAATCTTTGTAGAAGCTGTTTTTTCCTATCCTGGCCTTGGACAACTTCTTAGAAGCGCAATCTCATACAGAGATTATCCATTACTACAGGCAATACTCTTAGTTTGTTGTACATATGGAATTGTGGTAAATTTCATTTTTGAGCTAATAGCTTTAAAAAATGTCAAGAGGTGTTAAATGCTATATTCATTTAAGAGACTAAGTAAAACAAAAAAAGTTAGTACAATTATACTAATAGCCTTCTTATTTGTTGCTATTTTTTCTAATTTCTTGATGCCTTATTCCCATGAAGACATAAGTCATCCTAGACTATTAGAACCAAGCAGAAGCTATTTGCTGGGTACAGATGAAATAGGTCATGATATTTTTTCCCTCTTAATATATGGCTTTAGAGTAACAATTTTCATAGCTATTATATCAGGGTTATTTACCACACTTATAGGGACTTCCCTTGCATATATATCAGCCTATTATGGAGGAGCTATTAAGACTATTATTTCTGAAACAGCAAATTTGTTTGTTATAGTTCCTGAGATTGTAATGATTATGTTTTTTTCTTCCTTAGCAAGGCCTAAACTGATCTATACTATTATGGCCATTGTATTTTTCTCATGGCCTAAAGTATATAAAATAGCACTTTTTAAGATAATGAATTATATGGAAAAGAATAAAGTTAAATACACATTGTTAATAAAAGGGAATTGGGTTGATGTACTAAAGAAACTATTACCTGATATTTTACCAGTGATGTCAACCTTCTTTGTCCTTCAATGTAATAAGGCAGTTATGTATGAGGCATCTCTGTCCTTTTTTGGAATAGGAGACCCTCTTAAGAAAACATGGGGAAAGCTTATAAGGGCAGCACTAGATTATGATGAGTTATACTATGATAGTACATTCCTATGGTATCTGCTTCCTCCTGTTTTATGTCTGATTGTGTTTGTTATAGCCCTGACACTACTTGCAAGTGAAAATGACGAACTTTAGAGGTGTTTTATGATAATTATTGAAAATCTTAAAGTATTCTACAATAAAATAACCATTAGCTATCCTAATATTCATATTAAAGGCAATGAGTTTGTGGGCATATACGGTAAAAGCGGATGCGGAAAAACCTCATTGCTAGAGGCTCTCTTTGGTTTGGATTTTCAAGGTGAATTGGAATACGATAAATGCACTATAAATAATGTAGATGTCAAAGAGCTTGACACCAGGAAATATGACTATATAAGCTATTGTCCACAGTTCTCACAAAACGCCTTAAATCCAAAGCTAAGTGTATTAGAGCATATACGGCTAACACTTAAAGGCAATGGACTGAAATATAATCCAGGGGAAATAGCTGATCTTATGGATAGGTTGGCACTGGATCCAATTCTTTTAGATTATTATCCCTATATGCTATCGGGAGGACAAAAGCAGCGTTTGATTTTACTTTTCTCCATATTAAAAAGACCTAAGTTATTGATTCTTGATGAACCTTCCTCAGCAATAGATCTAATTACATTAAGAAATATAGTTGAGTTTTTAACTTCATTTAGAGGTAAGCTTACAATAATAATGGTTGCACATCAAAAAGTGCTACTAGAAAAAGTGACAGATAGAATAATAGTTCTTGAGGGGTATGATAATGCTAAAGATTAGAAATATATCTAAAAGCTATGAAAAACTTAAGGTTTTAGAGGACATAAGCCTTGAATTGGCGCTAGGAGAAAGTCTTGTTTTAGCAGGAAAATCTGGAAGTGGAAAAACTACTCTGGCAAAGATAATAATTGGACTTGAGGAATGTGGTAGGGGTCAAATTTTTCATCTTGGCAAAGAACTGAAAAAAAGTTATCGGAAGAGAAAGTTTTCTGATTTAGCGAAAATTCAATATATATTTCAAGATCCCTATAGTGCACTAGAGCCAAGCTATTCACTAGAGGAAACCTTAATGGAAACAGTAAATATATGTAGGAGAAATAGTTTTGAGCCAATGGACATTGATGATGCTCTCGCCATGGTAGATAAAGGGCTTTTAGACCAGAAGAAACGCAAGATATCAACCTTTAGTGGTGGGCAGCAACAAAAAATATGTATAGCAAGAGCTTTACTTACTTATCCAAAGCTGATAATTGCAGATGAAGCAACATCAATGCTTGATTATAAAACCAGAATAGAGATAAATACCTTATTAAATAAAATAAAAAGCATTTATGAGTTGACTATAATAGCAATAGTTCATGATATAGACTTCTATAATGATAAGTGGGATAAGATAGCAGTGATAAACAATCACAAACTAGTTGATTTAATGGAGTTTAAAGATTTTTTTCAAAATGCGTCAAGTGGTTACTCAAAGGACCTAATTAATAGTCATAAATATTTTTATGGATAAAAGAATATTTTGATTATGTATATTTATAAATAATTTCGAGGAAAAAGAGGTGTAAAAAATGATTGAGAATATGGTTTATACCACAAAGATAAATTCTCGTAAATTTGCTTTAGTTGATGGCGATCTAAGAAGTAGAATTTTGCTTAAGATGGCAGAGAATATAGTTACTAAAAAGGATCAAATTTTGTTGGCAAATAAACAAGATATTGAGCTAGCACATAAGAGTAATTTAGACGAATCTCGACTACCAATACTTACATTAAATGAGAAAAGTGTTGAAGCAATGGGAGAAAGCTTAAAGAGAATGTCAAAGCTAATAGATCCAGTAGGAGAAAGGATAAGCTATTTGGCTAAAAATGATGGTCTAATTATTGAAAAAAGGCATGTACCCCTAGGAGTTATTTCTGTGGTTTATGAAGCTAGACCTGATGTAGTTACAGATTCTGTAGGTATTTGCATAAGAACAGGGAATTCAGTTGTTTTGGCAGGAAGTCGACATAGCGCTAATACTGATAAATGTACCTCTGAAATACTTAGAGATACATTGAGTGAGTTTGGAATATGTCCTGATAATATTCAATACCTATCTGATTCCTCTCATGAAAATAAAATTGCATTAGCAAGACAAAATAGATATGTGGACCTGATGGTTATTAGGGGTGGAGTAGAGGCTACAGAAGTGCTTAGAGAACATGCTCTTGTGCCTATTATAATTGCAGGTGAAGGAAATTGTCATATTTATATTGACCAAGATGCTTCTTTTGAAATGGCATGTGATATTGTAATTAACAGCAAGGTTCCAAGACCAAAGGCATGTAACGCTGCTGAAACAGTTTTAATACATGAAATCTGGAGTTCAAAGCATTTTATAGATTTTGTAAACAAGTTATTTGACAATAAACTTGAAATATTTGGCTGCGAAGAATCAGCAGGATTACATCCAAGTATAAAACTAGCTAATGAACACCATTTTGAACATGAATTTTTCGCTCCTGCCATTGCAGTAAAAATAGTTAAAAATATAGATGAAGCAGTTAATCATATAAATAAATATAGAACACCGCATACAGAAACAATTATAAGCAATAACCAAGAGAGTGTATCTTATTTTAAAAACTATGTAGAAGCAAATGTTATATGTCACAACGCTTCAACAAGATTAACAGATGGCATTGAATTTGGTCTAGGTGGTGAAATCGGCATAAGTACTCAGAAATTTCATGTAGGTGGCCCTATAGATATATACCATTTAATGCACGAAAAATATTTTTTATCAGGCGATGGCAACCTAAGAAACTAAAGAAGGTAAAACTAAAGAAGGGGTCAGGCTTGAATAATTGAATAACTTTTTTCAAGCCTGATTAAATCAATAGGATACTAAAGTAGAGGTCTTTATTTGAGTCATTTATTTCTTTAGTTCCTTAAGCTTTTTAGTTATTTCAAAATATTCCTTCTCTAAATCAGATTTTTCTCCATCCTTGCATCCCATAAGCTTAAAGGAAATATGAGAAAGCTGCATTTCTAGCTTAAGTATTTCTTCTTTTACATCAACATGTTCCTTCAGTAGAAATTGTCTTTTCTTATTCAGATAATTGGAGTAATTACCTAAATATTGGGTAAGATCACTATTTGATAGCTCCCATATTTCTTCAGCTATTTTTTCAGCAAAATACCTATCATGGCTTACAAAAAGTATGGAGCCTTCGTAGTCGAGAAGCGCCTCTTCAATTATTTCTCTTGTAGGTATGTCAAGAAAGTTAGTAGGTTCATCTAATACTAAAAGATTATTTTCTTCAAGGATTAGTTTTAAGAAAGCTACTCTAACTCTTTCGCCATAGCTCAAGTTTCCGATTTGCTTATATACATCATCCCTTCTAAAGAGCATACAGCCTAACAGTGTTCTAACATAGCTCTCATCGTTGTTTATCTTTTTCAACTCCTGCAATATTGTAGAATCTAAGTTTAGTTCTTCAAGCTCCTGAGAGAAGTAGCCAATTTTTGTAGAAGGAGAAATGCTTATATTACCTTCTAATGATTCTTTTCCTATTAGCCCTTTTAGTAAAGTGCTTTTACCAACTCCATTTTTACCTACAATCCCAACTCTCGTATTTCTATATAGGTTAAAGCTAATATCTTTGAAAAGAGTTTTGTCATAGGTTTTGGATACTTGATGCGCTCTAATTAGAATAGTACCAGTTTTATCATTACTACCTTCAAGTTTAATGTTTATGTTCTTAGTAACTTTAGGCTTCGCCTTTTCTTCCATATTTCCAAGCCTTGATATAATTGCTTTTGACCTTTTGGCTATTTTATTTGCCTTACCCCTCTGAAAATCATCCTGAGACATGTCGTTATATCTATTTGCTCTCTCCATGTGTTTACGTGCCGCTTCTTCTAATTTTCTTTTTTGCTTTATATAGGTACGGTACTCTAGCCTTGCTCTATCAAGCTCAATTTTTTTCTGATTTGCATAAAAGGTATATCCGCCGCTATATTCCTTAATTGTTTTATCCTCTAACTCAAATATTTTAAAAACAGTTTTGTCTAGAAAATATCTATCATGGGTTACCATTAAAACAGCACCATTAAAGTCATTAATGAAACCCTCTAACCATTCAATAGTCTCATAATCTAAATGATTAGTTGGCTCATCAAGTATTAATATATCTGGGTTCTGGAGAAGAAGGCGAATAAGGTATAGCTTAGTCTTTTCACCACCGCTTAATGTTTCAACCTTTTGCTTTTCTGCATCCCTTAATCCAAATTTATTAAGTAATTCTAGAAACTCACCATGCTTCTTTGTTTCTTCCATTAACTCATACACATATAAATTATCTTCTATAAAAAGATTTTGTGGAAGGTACCCATATTTGCCATAGAATTTTACATTTCCATTATCAGCTTCTAGCTCTGATGTGAGTACTTTAAGCAAGGTAGTCTTTCCAATACCGTTTCTGCCAACAACTCCTATCTTATCTTTTCTATATAGCCTAAAGGATATATCCTTTAATATTTCTTTATCTTCAATAAATTTTGATATACTATTTACATCTAATAACATAGAACCAACTCCTTTTACGACCTAACCCAATTTTCCAAATGCTTTTATCGAAAGAGTGTTGTTAGGTCAAAAGTAATAAGACCCAAATTTGCACGATAATAGGGAGTGAACAAACTTGTCTTTGAAAACTACGAAATTTACAACACTAGCCAAACTAGAAAGTAAACACAAAAGTAAACACAAAAAAGCCATAGATATACATACCCATGGCCTTGATTTCAATATTTTATATAGAAACAGTCTAACTATAATACAAGTATAATTAGATTAAATACTTGCTTTAATTAAACAAGGGGTACCATAAATCTGATGAAAATACATTTGTATAGATTTTTGTTGACTTAGGTTTATTCTTATTTTCACTGAATTGTACCTCCTGTATTTGATATAGATAGTATACCATATTATCCAAAAATTATCAATATGATGGACAAAAGAGAATAAGTGAATTATTCAAGCCTGACCCCGTTCTTGAACTTTCACGATGCTTGAAAACAGGGATAACAGGGGTAAGGTATTATGTTCAGCATTTGCAGTTAGTGGAGCAATTACCATTGGTGGACAGCTAGCATAGATAGTACAGTTATAGTTCCATTTATTGTTTCTAAGCTAGTAGCAGGTATTAGCGCTGTGATAGTGGCAATGAGATTAACTAGAAACATAAGACAAGAAGAATCTGGAGAAATAAATTCCTCGGAAGTACTATAAGTGAAGAAGTTTAGCTTAGGCTTATTTAGGATATAAATTAAGTATAAATTTTATGTGAGGAGGATATATATGAAATACAAGCTATTACACACATGTATAAGAGTAATGGATTTGGAAAGATCCTTAAAGTTCTATGAGGAAGCTTTAGGGTTAAGAGAAACAAAGAGAAAGGATTTCCCAGAGGATGAATTTACATTAGTCTTTTTAAGTGACGAATCCGGACAGTACGAGATTGAATTAACTTACAACTATAATCCGGAAAAATCCTATGAAATAGGTAATGGATTCAGTCATATAGCAGTCTCAGTTGAGGATTTAGAGGCTTCTAGAGAAAGACACTTGGAAATGGGTTATGAGGTTACTGAGTTAATTGGATTACCAAGAGAAAAGCCTAGATACTATTTTGTTACAGATCCAGATGGATATGATGTTGAGGTTATTAGAGCGCGAAAAAACTAATAATGTTTGTATATTGAATTTTTCATAGAAGCAAAAATAAAGGGTTAGACTTATTAAAGATAATTATAGTCTAACCCTTTTTATTTTTACTTAAATATACTTCACATCTAAATTAAAGACTAAAACCTTTTGTCCTACGAAAGCCTTATCTTCAGAACGACCAAGTACTTTATATTTTTTGTTTAAAACATTAAAGCAAAATGCAATCAATTCATCTATCAATTATATATATTAAATAATTGGATAATATATCCTTAAATCCATATTACTATCGTGCCTTAACAATGTCAATGTAAAATTAAATAAAATTAATATTTTTTTCAAATATTTTAATGTTTTGAGTTATTGTTTTGAAGGACCTGAGAAAAAGGGAAGATATATAAAAGTACCGAACATATGTTTGCAAAAGTATAATTTAGTGGTACAATATAGTTAAGAAAACAGTGTTATTTGGAGTGATGCTATGGAAATGCTAAGTAAACTTAAAATATTATCTGATGCTGCAAAATATGATGTGTCCTGTTCATCTAGCGGGAGCAATAGAAAAGGTAAAAAGGGAGACCTGGGTAGTACTAGTGAGTGTGGAATATGTCATAGCTGGGCAGACGATGGTAGATGTATATCATTACTTAAAATACTTTTCACTAACTACTGCATATATGACTGTGCATATTGTATAAATAGAGCTTCTAATGATTTACCAAGAGCAGCATTTACACCTGATGAGGTAGCAGATTTAACAATAAACTTTTATAAGAGAAACTACATAGAAGGACTTTTCTTAAGCTCAGCCGTATATAAAAGCCCCAACTATACAATGGAGCTTTTAATGAATGCGGTTAAAAAGCTTAGGGAGGAGCACAGGTTTAATGGATATATTCATCTTAAGGCAATACCAGGAGCAGATAAAGCTCTAATTGAAAAAGCTGGTATGTATGTAGATAGAATGAGCGTAAATATTGAACTGCCATCTGATGAAGGATTAAAGCTTTTAGCACCACAAAAAAACAAAAATGCTATTATTAAACCTATGAATTTCATAAATTCAAGAATACATCAAGCTGTGGAGGAAAGGCAGAAATTTAGGTATTCACAGAGCTTTGTTCCTGCTGGCCAAACCACTCAACTTATTGTAGGTGCTACTAAGGACAGTGACCTTAAGATACTCAGGCTATCTGAAGCATTATACAAGGGATTTAGACTTAAGAGAGTGTATTATTCAGCCTTCATACCAGTGTCTAAGCATCCTAATTTACCGGTACTTGCTTCTCCACCCTTAGTTAGGGAGAATAGACTTTATCAAGCAGATTGGCTATTAAGATTTTATGGCTACAATGCTTCGGAGATTCTTAATGATGAGAAACCTGACTTTGATTTAGCCCTTGATCCTAAGTGTGATTGGGCATTGAGGAATATTGAACTATTTCCTGTGGAGATAAACAAGGCTGATTATTATTTGCTATTGAGAGTTCCAGGCATAGGGGTTAGGTCTGCCAGGAGGATAATTGATGCAAGAAAGTTTGGAATGTTAGGTTTTGAGAATCTTAAAAAGCTAGGAATAGTATTGAAGAGGGCCAGATACTTTATTACCTGTGGTGGAAAACATTACGGCATCAAAAGCATGGATGCCCCATCCATAAGAAATAGTATACTATTTAACTCAAATAATAACTCTGCAGGTGAACAGCTTTCCATGTTTTCCGTATATCCCCAGCTCTTAACTCAAAAAGATATTATTTCTACAATAACGGGGGAATTATAAATGCTTCAGTATATTTATGATGGAAGCTTTGATGGGCTATTAACTGCCATATATGAGGCCTATTATAGACGAGAAGTACCAGACGAAATACTATCAGAGGATAGTCTTCAACAAAACTTCATTGTTGAAAAAATACATATCGAAACAAATGAGGAAAAGGCTAGGAAGGTTTATATGTCAATTAAGACAAAGATTTCAGAACATACACTGAGAAACTGCTTTTATGTATTTATTTCAGAAAGACCTGACAGAGGAACAATAATATATAGGTATCTAATACTGGGCTGGAAAATAGGAAAGACAATAGACCAAAATTTAAAAAACGACTCAGTTTTAATAGTACATAAGATTCGGCAAAAAGTAAGCAAAGAGGTACATTGGATGCTGGGATTGGTTAGATTTAGTCAGCTAAAGAGTGGAGTATTCTATTCTCATATTGAGCCAGATAATGACATAGTAGGTCTATTAGCTCCGCATTTTGCCGAAAGATTATCTGATGAATATTGGATTATCCATGATGTGAAGAGAAATATTGGAGTAATGTATAATAAGAATGAGTGGATAATTAGGGACTTAAATATATCAGAGGAAATCAGCTTTCAAGACGGGGAAGAAGACTATCAAAAGCTATGGAAGGAATATTTTAAAGCTATTGCAATAAAGAACAAAATAAATCCAAGGCTACAAAAGCAATATATGCCTAAAAGATATTGGAAACACCTAATTGAAAAGTAGGGATTATACTTAGTCATATACATATTGTCAGAACTTTATTATAATTATGATATATGGCTAATATACAACCTATATAAAGGTCAATGAGTTAGAGTATATTTCTAAGAAAAACATTATGTGGTTGGGAGATTAAGGAGGTTTTTGTATGGAAATAAATGAACGACTTCAGGCTCTTAGGGAGCTAATGGAGGAAAAAGGCATAGATGCTTACTTAATACCTAGCTTTGATGCTCATCAAAGTGAATATGTACCAGAACATTGGAAATCAAGGGCATGGATATCCGGTTTTACAGGCTCAGCAGGCACAGTAGTAGTCACACTAGATGCGGCTGGACTATGGACTGATGGCAGATATTTTATACAAGCGGAGAAGGAGCTTGAAGGATCTGAGATTAAGCTTTTTAAAATGAGAGAGCCAGGGGTTCCTACATATTCAGAATGGATAGGAGATGTTCTTAAAGAAAGAGATTGCCTAGGTTTTGATGGCAAGGTGTTTTCATGTAATCAAGCAAAGGAAATAGAAGAGAAAATAATAAATAAAAAAATAAGAATAGATGATAGATATGATTTAATTGATTTGATTTGGAAGGGTAGACCTGAATTACCACAAGAGAAAATATTTATTCATGAAGTAAAATTTACAGGAAAATCTACCAAAGAGAAACTTAGCATCGTAAGAGAAGAAATGAAGAAGAAAGGCACAGGATACTATTTGTTAAGCAGCCTAGATGACATAGCTTGGCTATTTAACATAAGAGGAAATGATGTAAGGAATAATCCTGTAACTATTTCCTATGCACTAGTTTCAATGGACAAGGCTACACTTTTCATAGATTCAAGAAAAGTAAAGGATGAAGTAAGAAATCTTTTAAAAGAAAACGGTGTTGACGTAAAAGAATACGAAGAAATAGAAAATGTATTAAGGAGCATAGACGAGAATATTGATGTTTTCTATGACCCTAATAAAATTAGCAGATGGCTATATGGATGTATGCCTAAAAACAGCAAGAAGATTCAAGGAAAAGATATTGTCATGCTGCTTAAGACTATAAAAAATGAAGTAGAGATTGAAAACCTAAGAAAATGCCATATAAAAGACAGTGCTGCAATGGTTAAATTCTTATATTGGCTAGATAATGCAATACAAGAGGAAGAAGTTACAG
This sequence comes from Tissierellales bacterium, assembly GCA_041655135.1. Taxonomy (GTDB): domain Bacteria; phylum Bacillota; class Clostridia; order Tissierellales; family Proteiniboraceae; genus Proteiniborus. Next base: position 19,684 of record JBBAFY010000007.1, on the reverse strand, counting down.
AAATATCTGCTTCAGACAAGCTTGAAGGCTTTAGAAGCCAACAGGAGGGTTTCATAGGAACAAGCTTTGATACCATAGCAGGATACAAGGATCATGGAGCTATGATGCATTACAAGGCTACAGAAGCCAATCAATATACACTAAAACCAGAAGGAATGCTTTTGGTTGACTCTGGGGGACAATATTTTGATGGTACTACAGATATTACAAGGACAATAGTTTTAGGTCAGATTACAGAAGAAGAGAAGAGAGATTTTACTTATGTCCTAAAGGGGCATATAGCATTATGTAGAGCTAAGTTTTTATATGGAGTCACTGGAACTAATCTAGATGTATTAGCTAGACTTCCACTATGGGAGCAGGGAATAGATTATAAATGTGGCACAGGACATGGTGTAGGATATTTGCTAAGTGTACATGAAGCACCACAAAGATTTAGCATAGAATATAATGATGCAAGATTAGATAAGGGAATGGTAATAACTAACGAACCAGGAGTATATAAAGAGGGAAAATACGGAATACGTACAGAAAATACGCTCCTAGTAAGGGAAGACCAATTGACAGATTCAGGACAATTTATGAAGTTTGAAGTATTGTCCTTCTGTCCAATAGACTTAGATGGAGTAGATGAAGGTTTACTTACTGACATAGAGAAAGACTGGCTCAATGATTATCATAAAAAAGTGTATGAAAGATTGTCTCAATATTTAAGTTCAGTAGAAAGAGAATGGCTTAAGAGAGAGACCAGAGCAATCTAGAGCTAGAGGTCATAGGCAGAAAAACAGGTTAAGTAGTTAGAAGAAAATTTGATATTATAATTAATGAAAAAAATGAGCGCGCTGGAAGCATCATATCAGCTAAACGCTCATTTTTTTATGAACAAATTGAACCATTATAATTGATCAATTTTCGCTGCTAGAATAAAGTCATTTTCGTGAAGACCACCTATCTTATGAGTCCATAGTTTTAAGACAACCTTACCCCATGACAGGTAGATGTCTGGATGATGACCCTCTGATTCTGCAAGCTCACCTACTTTATTGGTAAAATCTAAGGCTTCTTTAAAATTCTTAAACTTGTAGTCTTTTTCTAGCATTTGCAGTCCAATGACTTTCCAGCCTTCATCTAAAGAATTATACAAGAAATCCACTTCATCTTTTTTTAATGGCTCTGCGCCAATACTACAAGGAATACATTTTTTTGCTAACAAATTATCCATTATAAATCATCTCCCTTCCAATGTAATCATATATATAATGTATACCACAAAAATGAATGGTATAACTTATCCACAAAAAGTTAATAATTATAACAATTATTTAGTGGAAAGGGGTATAATAGTGGATAATATCAAAAACTTGAATCAATTTATTAACAAATTGAAGAGTAATTTTACAACCAACGAGATAAGTGAAGATGAAAAATTCTTAGATCAATTGAGCCAAGCTCATGAGGAATGGCAAAACGCTGAAATTTACTTTCAAAGTATAACTGAACCAGACTTAATTGACTATGCCATATACAAAATGGAAGCTTCAAGAACAAAATATATTTATCTATTGAAACAAGCAAGGGAAATGGGAATTAAAGCTGAAAATGTAAGTAACAGCTTGTAATATTTGTCCCTAGAAACCTATATATTAGTTAGTATAGGAATTAATATCTAATATAGAGGTGATATTTATGGGTTTAGATATTGAACTGGGAGTTATAATTGCTTACGCAGTAGGATTGATACTTTTATATTTAGTGGGATGGCTTCTAATAATCCCTATTAGGTACTTAGCAAAATTAATAATAAACGGTATAATAGGAGGAATTTTATTATTTTTAGTCAATTTTTTAGGGGGATTTGTAGGCTTATACATAGCTATTAATCCATTAACTGCCATTATAGTAGGTTTTTTAGGTGTACCTGGCCTTATTTTACTAATAGTCTTGCAATATATATTATGAATTAATAGAAAATTTGAAATTTCCTCAATTTTCTGGTTTAATATATATAAGGACAAAAACCAAGGGAGGAATAATTATTATGAACGAGCCTATATTAAAAGCTGAAATAAGAAATGATGCAGGGAGAAGGGACAGCAAAAAATTAAGAGCATCAGGATATGTTCCAGGAGTAGTGTTTTCTCAAGGAGAAGAAACTCAATCTATTAAACTTGAAGATAGAATAATTAATAAAGTGCTAAAAAGTCAAGGTGGTTCTGGAACACTTGAAATTGAAATAGCAGGAGAGGTAGTTCCTGTTCTAATTAAAGATGTTCAAAGACATCCTACAAAAGAAACCTTACTACATGTAGATTTTCAAAAGCTATCAGCTGATAGAAAGATTAGAGTTGGTGTGCCAATATCTATCCAAGGAAGAGAATCTGTTGAAGCAAGAACTTCAGGTGTTGTAGGACAACAGTTGACAGAAATTGAACTACAATGTTATCCAAAATTCATACCTCAATATGTTGCAGTAGATGTTACTAATTTAGAATTTGGAGATGTAATAAATGTTTCAGATCTTGATATTTCAAAGGATGAAAATTATGAATTGTTTACAGATCTGAATGAAGTTATAGTGTCCTTAACAGCTAGTAGCAAGCGCGAGGAAGAGGAAGAAGGGGAAGAAGTAGTTCCTATTTATGAAAGTGAAAAGAGTATACTGGAACAATAAACAACAAAGCCCAGGGAAATTTAATTCCTGGGCCTTCTTATTTCATTATTCTTAAATTAGGTTTCCGTGAGGCACTTTTACCATTAAAGGAAATATCCTCCATGTCTGGTGATTGAATCTTTGAAGGAACACGCAATGAACTAATAGTATTTACAATAATAAATACTTGAAATGCAAAAATAGGGACCAGTAGGAAAACTAACAGGATGATTTTCATATTATCATCTCCATTACAAATGTTTACAACAAACTACAAAAATCAAATAATAAGCTCCTATTTTTACATTATATCAGTAAAAGACATTTTTTTCTACTATTCTTCTAATTTTTCGATTTCAACAATTACCATTTGTTCATATTCATTTATATAATAAGAGAATTTTATTTTTTGATTCATCTCTATTTTACTTACAGCATCCTTAACTTCCTCGGCAAGTCTAAACGGAGTAGCTTCTCCATCCACTATTATTTCGCAGGAATTACTATCAGCTAGACCAACAAATGTTCCTGTCCCTTCAATAGCGTCATAAGAACCCTCTATAGCTTCATCCTTTTTTAATTCACCAAGCTCTACTTTTCTTGAATCCTTTGAAACTCTAATTAAAGCACTAGGATAAGATATAGCTTGAGTAACCATTTCATCTGGCTTTGGAGCATTTACCCTAGCAGTAACTGTGATTGAATCTTCATTTCCTTCAACTGATGTTACTTCTACAGAATATCCACCAGTAGGCTTTTCGCCAGCACCTATTAAAATATATTTGTATTCCTTAGAATCAAAAGAAGAGATTCCTTCCGACTTAAAGCTTTCATTGTACCATTCTTCAAGCTTACTGCTTGTCAATGCACCTGAGCCCACTACTTCAAAGTTAATATCTCCAATTACATTAGAATTGTTTTTAGTTGAACAACCAGTAAACAAAGATAGACCTAAAATTATTATTAGCACTAAAGCTATTGTTTTTTTCATATTCATTGATCCTCCTTTAAACCTATTATATTCTGCTTTTAGACGAAATACCAGTAGATAAGTTCCATTGAAAAACTTAGAGCTACAAATTAATAGTTAAAGAAATAGTTCAACCCTTAAGTAGTTAAATTAAGAACAATGGCCATGCAATGGGAATAGAATATAACATAGGGGCAATAATTAAGATAACTGAACTAAGGAGTTGATCTTTTGAAGTCTAATTGCCAGATATGTAATAGTACAGAAAATAATGGAATAAACTTATTGGGATTATATTTATGTAGAGAATGCTTATCAGAAATATCAAAAACAGAAGTCGAGGACATAAGATACGAATACTATAAATCTGTAATTAAGAAAATTTGGCTCGATTACATAATTGAATACTGTTAAAATAAAAGGTATAGAGGAAGCTCTATATCTTTTATATTTGATGGGCCTAATTCTATTATATTTCATAGACTTTGCAAATAAAAATAAAGGAAAACACCTTCTTTAGTAGAAATAATACATAATACAAATAAATTTAAAAAACATTCCTATATATATACTTAGTTGAATATTATAAATACAAGTGAGGGTGTTCTATATATTGCTCTAAAAAATATATACAAATATTAGTGTTTATAGATTATAATGAAGACAAGATAAGAATCCCAAGCCAATGAAGGCATCTAGTAAGAGCAGAATGAAAGGATGATCATAAGATGAAAGGATTATTCATAACCTTAGAAGGACCTGATGGTTCAGGCAAAAGCACAATAGCTAGACTTTTAGCAGATTATTTAAGGGAAAAAGGCTACCATGTGCTCACTACAAGAGAGCCTGGTGGAACGAAAATAAGCGAAGATGTTCGAGAGATAATACTTGATAATAATAACACTAACATGTCCTACGTAACAGAAGCACTTTTATATGCAGCAGCAAGGGCACAGCATGTTTCAGAGAAGATACGACCTGCAATAGAGGAAGGAAAGGTTATAATATGTGAAAGATTCGTCTTATCAAGTCTTGTTTACCAGGGGATTGGCAGAGGACTTGGTATGGAGAAAGTAAAAGAAATCAATGATTTTGCAATACAAGGAGTGGATCCAGATTTAGTATTGTTTTTTGACTTGCCACCAGAGATTGGTATCAAGAGAAAAACAAGTAGAAATCAAGGTGACAGGCTGGAAAGAGAAAAGCTAGACTTTCACAGAAAGGTATACAATGGATATCTTAGCTTAGTAAAGACTTATGAGGGTAAAATTGTAAAAATAGATGCAACAAAAACAAAAAATGTGACCTATCAGCAAGTGAAAACAGCTCTAGATAATTTATTAGAAAAATCAAAGGAGGATTAGATTATGAAACTTGTTATTGCCATAATTCAAGATGACGATGCTGCTAATCTAGTGTCTAATCTAACAGAAGAAGGATTTAGAGTAACAAAGCTAGCCTCTACAGGAGGATTCTTGAAAGCTGGGAATACAACGTTATTAATAGGAGTAGAGGATGAAAAATTAGACGACCTAATTAAAGCAGTTGAGGTAGTATGTAGACCAAGAGAAATCACTACATCGGTACCTCTAATGCCAATAGTTGAAGATACATATATTCCGTATCCATATAATATAAAAATTGGGGGAGCAACCTTATTTATTTTAGATGTAGACAGATATGAACGAATATAATGAAATATAGGCTGACGGTTAACTTGCAAACTCACTTCGCTTAAAGTGCATTAGATGTATGCAAAATATGAAAGGAGGGTAAAAAATGAAGCTTGTTATAGCCATAGTTCAAGATGAAGATGCACCTATACTAGTTGATAAATTGATGAAAGAGAGATATAGTGTTACTAAGCTTGCCTCAACAGGAGGTTTCCTAAGATCCGGAAACACAACTATATTAGCTGGGGTAAAAAAAGAAGAAGTAGATAATGTTATCAAAATAATTGAAGAGTTATGCCGCTCAAGAAAGATGATTACTACTCCACCACCACCTGCTGCATGGTCTTCTGGAATATATATGGGATATCCAGTAGAAGTTCAGGTAGGTGGGGCAACTATATTCGTAGTAGATATAAACAAATTTCAAAAGGTTTAGGTGATATTAGCCATGAAGATAAACGATGTGACAAATAAAACATCTCAAGCCATTGACCTGTTAAATCAACATGAAACGAAAAGAAAAGATTTTCAGAGGTCAAGATTTAGAGAAGAATTGGGAAGAGCAGATGAACTGACAGCAAAAGAGAGGCTAGGGAAGCTTCTTGAAAAAATAGATAAACAGTCAGAAAGATTATCAAAAAATGTTACAATAAAAGAAGTTCTAGCATACAAGTCTTTAATATCTGAATATCTAAAGGAATCTGTAGACTCAATGGTTAAATTTAATAAGAGCAACTTTTTAGATAGTAGAGGTAGACATAGGGTTTATGGTATTATAAGAACTGTGGACGAAGAATTAAAAGAGCTTACAAAAGACGTATTATCTAAGGAAAAAGACAACATTAAAATACTTAAGAGATTAGATGATATACGAGGATTGATTATGGACATATATTTGTAGTGGGGGCTTAATATGGATTTTAATGATATAATAGGGCATGAAAAGATTGTTGAAAGCATTAAAAGAGCAATAAGAAATGAGCTTGTATTCCACAGCTATCTTTTTGAAGGACCTAAATCTATTGGTAAAGAAAAATTAGCAAAAATCTTTGCTAAAACACTGTTGTGCCGAAAAGGTGGAGAAAGTCCATGTAATAAGTGCCCTTCCTGTAAGAAAATTGAATCAGGTAATCATCCTGATTTTTATATGGAGTATCCAGATAAAGGCTCATTTAAAAAAGAGCAGATAGAGGGTATACAGAGAACAATGAGGAACATTCCTCTAGAAGCAAAGCGAAAAATATATGTATTAGATGATGTAGACAAAATGACACCCCAAGCACAAAACAGCTTTCTAAAGGCTCTAGAAGAGCCACCGCCATATGTGGTGATTATACTTTTAGCTACTAATAGTTATAGCTTGCTTTCCACCATAACTTCAAGATGTCAAATAGTAAAGTTTACACCCATAGAGAGAGAAGAAATTGAAGAGGCATTGATTGACAAATTCAATAGGTCACAAGAGCAGGCAAGGTTCATAGCCTCGTTTTCAAATGGAATAATTGGGAAGGCCATAGAACTATCAAGCTCAGATGATTTTAGACAGCTTAGAGAAGGAACAATAGAAAAACTAGACCTTGTTATTAATGGAGATAAGCTAAAGGCATTTTCTGCAAGTGAGTTTTTTCTACAAAACAAAGAAAGTATTGACGAAATCATGGATATTGTTTTATTATGGTACAGGGATTTATTAATATATAAAGAAACAAAAAAAATTGATTTAATTATAAATATGGATAAGGTTGCTTTAATTTCTAATCAATGTCAAAAATTATCAAAACAAAAAATAATGGATATATTAGACATAGCTAGAAGGACAAAAGAGGATATCCACTCTAATGTTAACCTTCAACTTGCAATCGAGCTTATGCTTTTAAATATTCAGGAGGTATAAAATATGGTAACAGTCGTAGGAGTAAGATTTAAAAAGGCTGGCAAAATTTATTATTTTGACCCCGATAATATTCATATTAATAAAGATGAATATGTAATAGTAGAAACAGCAAGGGGAGTAGAGTTTGGTCAGGCCGTTGTTGGAATAAAAGAAATAAGTGAAGACGAAATTGTCCCTCCTCTCAAAAAGGTATTGAGGGTAGCTACAGAGGAAGATAATGCAACTAACGAGGGAAACATCTTAAAAGAGAAGGAAGCCTTTGAGACCTGTCTAAGAAAAATAGAAGGTCATGGTTTAGACATGAAGCTAATAGATGTTGAATATACATTTGATAACAATAAGGTTATATTTTATTTTACAGCTGATGGTAGAGTTGATTTTAGAGAGCTTGTCAAAGATCTAGCAGCTATTTTTAAGACTAGAATAGAGCTAAGACAAATAGGTGTCAGGGATGAATCAAAGATGATAGGCGGTTTAGGGCCATGCGGACGCACTCTTTGCTGCTCAACATTTTTAGGAGACTTTGCACCAGTATCTATTAAAATGGCAAAAGAGCAGAGCTTGTCATTAAATCCTACTAAAATATCTGGAATATGCGGCAGATTAATGTGTTGCTTAAAATATGAGCACGAAATGTATGAAAACATATTAGAGAGGCTACCAAATATAGGTTCAATAGTGATGACACCAAATGGCAAGGGTATAGTTGTAGAAACGAACACCCTTCTTGAAATCGTAAAAGTAAAGGTAAAGCTTCCAGATGATACAGAGGAAATAATACCTTTTGTAGTTGATGAGATTAATGAAATAGAAAGAGCTACAGAGCAAGTAGATAAAAAGACAAATATAGAAACAGAAGATTTAGAAGATAAAATTAAACTAGAGGAGCTTATGAAGGAAGAATAGAAGGAAAAAGAAGATAAAGAAACTTGTTAATTATTTGTTAAAAGACTTTAATTAGTAAGAAATAAGTGGTACAATAGTAAGGTATTAATGTAAGCCCTTATTTCAAGGAGGTGAACTCTAATGTCATATAAAATTACAGATGCATGTATTAGCTGTGGAGCATGTGAACCAGAGTGCCCTGTAAACTCAATTAGTGCAGGAGACGATAAATATGTAATTGATGCAGAAACTTGTATTGAGTGTGGAGCCTGTGCCAATGTTTGCCCAGTAGATGCACCTATACCAGAATAAAAGTTTACTTACTTAAAGAAAAAGACCTGAATAGGTCTTTTTTATTTTTGTTCTAATTGTTTGGCTAGAAACTTTTATTATAATGGTATAATACAATTAGATTAGTTGAAATTAAGATATAAAAGAGGAGAAAAGTCATGGAGCAGGTAATGCTAAAAGAAAACGAGAGAATAGACGACTTGGGGTGTAAGGGTCTTAGAATAATTCAAAATACAGAGGGATTTTGCTTTGGAATGGATGCAGTATTACTATCAAATTTTTGTGATATAAAGAAAAACTCAGAGCTAGTAGATTTAGGGACCGGAACTGGTATAATACCACTTCTAGTATGGGCAAAAAATCAAACTAAGAAAATTTACGCTATCGAGATACAAGAAGAAGTAGCAGAAATGGCTAAAAGGACCATGGGTATTAATAGCCTAAAGGATAGTATTGAAATAATCAACACCAATCTTATTGAGGCTCCAGAAATCTTAGGCGTCAACAAATTTGATGCAGTAACCTCAAATCCGCCTTATATGCTTCAAGGAGGAGGCTTAATAAATCCAGAGGATAAAAAAGCCATATCAAGACATGAAATCACATGCACCCTTGAGGATGTTATAAAAACTGGGAGCAGACTATTAAGACACAATGGCAGCTTTTTTATGGTACATAGACCTCATAGAATAGTAGATATATTTTGTTTGCTAAGACAATATAAGCTGGAGCCAAAAAAGATTAGATTTGTACATCCAAAGGTGGGTGACAAACCAAACTTAGTCTTGATAAAAAGTATAAAGGCGTCAAAACCAGAGCTTAAGTTTGAACCACCCCTATATGTATATAATGATGATTTAAAGTATACAGATGAAATATATAAGATATATGGAATGGAAGTGAGGTGAATCCCCTATGGATAATCAAGGGAAGTTATATATATGTCCAACACCTATAGGAAATTTAGATGATATTACATTAAGAGTGTTAAAGGTATTAGAGGAAGTAGACATAATAGCAGCAGAGGATACAAGACATACAATAAAGCTACTGAATCATTTTGAAATAAAAAAGCCCCTTACTAGCTACCATGAACATAATAAGAGGGAAAAAGGAAAAACTCTCATACATAAATTATTAAACGGAGAGGATATCGCGTTAGTATCAGATGCTGGCATGCCCGGAATCTCAGATCCAGGAGAAGATTTAATCAAGCTAGCCATAGAAAATGCAATCCAGGTCATAGCTCTGCCAGGGCCTACTGCATCAACTCTAGCCTTAGTCCTATCAGGCTTACCAACAGGAAAATTTGTATTTGAAGGCTTCTTGCCATCTAGTAAAAAAGGAAGAACGGAAGCATTGCAGAATATAAAAAACGAAAAAAGAACAATTATATTATATGAATCTCCCTACAGAGTAAAGGCCTTACTTGAAGATATGCTAGACATATTTGGAGAAAGAGACATAGCAGTTTGCAGGGAGCTAACAAAAAAATTTGAAGAGATTTTTAGGGGGAGCATAGGACAGTCTATAGAAAAATTCGCTCAAAAGGATCCAAAGGGTGAGTTTGTTATAATAGTTAAGGGCACTGACAAGGTGGAGATTAGTGAAGAACTTCAGGAATGGGCAGATATTTCTATAAAGGACCATTTGCTTAAATACATAAACCAAGGAATGACTAAAAAAGATGCAGTGAAAAATGTAGCAGAGGATAGAGGGCTACCAAAGAATGAAGTGTATAAGGAAAGCTTAGACCTATAGTAGGATTAGGTCATAAAAAAAGAAAGATTCTATATAATATAGAATCTTTCGTATCAAGTAAATATATAGCCTATTTACTTAGTTCTTTTTGACATGCTGGACAAATATTCTTGCCTTTGAAAACAGTAATATCTTTAGCTTGTCCACAGAAAATGCAGGCAGGAGCATATTTTTTAAGAATGATTTGCTCTCCATCTACATAAATTTCTAATGAGTCTCTCTCAGCAATGTCAAGAGTTCTTCTCAATTCTATCGGAATAACTACTCTGCCAAGTTCATCTACTTTTCTTACAATACCTGTTGACTTCATTTTACAACCTCCTTTATTATGTGTCAAAAATCGACTAATTTTTACATCTAAAATTGTACCATATATTCCATTAATAGTCAACGGCTTTAATCGAAAATAATGATTTAACATTTTTGCTTGTCGAAACCGCTACTTCTTCAAAAGGAAGCCCCCTAAGCTCTGCAATCATAGCAGCAACATATCTAACATTTAGGGGCTCATTTCGCTTTCCTCTTTTAGGTTCTGGGGTCAAATATGGAGAGTCGGTTTCTATTAGTATTCGGTCAAGAGGTATATTTTTTGCAACCTCTTTTGAAATACGGGAGTTTTTAAATGTTACTGGTCCTGCAAAGGATATATAGAATCCCATTTTCATATATTCTTTTGCCATTTCAAGGCTTCCAGAATAACAATGAAGGACTCCAGTAAGATTTCCATCTGCCTCCTGCTTCAAGATATTATACATATCCTGGCTTGCTTCTCTCTCATGTACTATAATAGGAAGCTTAAGTTTTTTTGCAAGGACTATTTGCTCTATAAACCATTTTCTTTGAACATCTCTAGGTGAATTATCATAGTGATAATCTAAGCCTATTTCTCCAATTGCTACTACCTTCTCATTATTAGCAAGGGAGGATAACAGCTGCAGGGTTGTATCGTTCATGTCTTTTGCATCATGAGGGTGCACTCCTACAGCAGCATATATGTTCTTATATTCTTTAGCCAAAGATACTGCCTTTACAGATGATGCCACATCTGCACCAGGATTTATTACAAGCTCAATGCCTTGATTTTTTAGATCCTTTATTATACTATCTCTGTCTTTGTCAAACCTGCTATCATCCAAATGTGCATGACTATCAATTAGCATTTTAATCCTCCTTACTTAACCTTAGCGCCGCTTCCGATGTCGTCTAGTGTAGTGACTAGTGTAAGCTTTTTACCTTTGTCAGCAGCTAATATCATTCCGTGAGATTCTACTTCTCTTAGTTTAATTGGCTTTAGATTGTATACTAATACTACATTTTTACCAATTAGGTCTTCAGGGTTGTAGTACTTAGCTATTCCAGATACAACCTGCCTTTTTTCATCTCCAATCTCAAGCTGAAGAACTAGAAGTTTATCTGCATCATGATGTTTTTTAGCCTCAACTATCTTTGCTATTCTTAGGTCTACCTTATCAACAGCATCTATAGTAATAAGGTTTTCATCTTCTGCTTTGTCATTAGAGTTTTGTTCATTACTATTTGCTTTACCATTTCTTTTAGCAATAAATAGCTCATTAGCTTCATTAACTTTTACAAGCTCCTGCTTTACATCTAGTCTTGGGAACATTGGAGCCTCTTTTCTGACCTTAAGTCCTGTGGAAAGCTTACCCCATTCTGAAATGTCATCCCATGAAGTACCTTGACCATGGTCCATTCCAAGCTGTCGCCAAATGCTATCTGATGTTTTTTCCATAAAAGGTCTAACTAGCACAGATACTATTCTAAGGGACTCTGCAAGATTATATAAAACTGTGTTCAATCTATCTTTCTTATTGTCTTCCTTTGCAAGTATCCAAGGAGTAGTCTCATCTACATATTTATTTGATCTGCTTATTAGCTTCCATATTTCCTCAAGAGCATTTCCAAAGCTTAGATTATCCATGTGATTTTCAACTCTTTGAGCAGTAGAAGTTGCTAGAGATATTAGACTATTATCTACATCTTCTTTAACTTTGCCCTCAGGAATTATTCCGCCATTGTATTTTTCAATCATTGCAACTGTTCTGCTAACAAGATTCCCCAAATCATTTGCAAGATCTGAGTTGATTCTATTTAAAAACTTTTCCTTAGTAAATGAACCATCTTGACCAAAGGAAAACTCTCTTAGTAGGAAATATTTTAATGAATCTACTCCATATAGCTCTATAAGAGGTTCAGCATAGACTACATTTCCCTTTGACTTTGACATTTTGTCATTGTCAAATAGTATCCAACCATGGCCAAATACCTTCTTTGGAAGCTCAATATCTAAAGCCATTAAGAGTGCAGGCCATATTATAGCGTGGAATCTGACAATTTCCTTGCCTACAAGATGAATATCTGCTGGCCAATACTTTTTATATTCCTCATCATGGTCTGTAAGATAACCTAAAGCAGTTATATAGTTACTTAGTGCATCTATCCATACATAAATAACATGTTTTTCATCAAAAGGAACCTTAATTCCCCAATCAAAAGTAGACCTTGATACACATAAGTCTTCTAGACCTGGTCTTAAGAAGTTATTTAACATTTCATTTCTTCTTGATTCAGGCTGTAGAAAATCAGGATTTTCTTCATAAAGCTTCAAAAGTCTATCTTGATATTTAGATAGCTTGAAGAAGTAAGCCTCTTCCTTGGCTAGCTTCACTTGTCTCTTACAATCAGGACAATTTCCATCTACAAGCTGGCTTTCTGTCCAAAAAGATTCACATGGGGTACAATAATGTCCTTCATATTCACTTTTGTAAATGTCTCCTTGGTCATAAAGCTTTTGAAAGATTTTCTGTACTATTTCTTTGTGATCCTCATCAGTAGTTCTTATGAACCTATCATAGGTAATATCTAGAGTTTTCCATAGCTCTTTAATATTTTTTACTATCCCATCTAGATATTCCTTTGGAGCAATTCCTTTTTCGTTGGCTACTGTCTGAATCTTTTGACCATGCTCATCAGTACCCGTCATAAACTTTACATCGTATCCAAGTATTCTCTTAAATCTTGCAATTGTATCTGCAGCAACAGTACAATAAGTATGACCTATATGAAGATTATCACTTGGATAGTAAATAGGTGTAGTCACATAAAATGTCTTTTTCATAATAAAAACCTCCTTAATCATTAATTAACATAAAAAAACCCTCATCTCTAAATAATAGAGACGAAGGTATATTCCTCGTGTTACCACTCTAATTCATCTAAGCCTTGCGACTTAGAACTCGGTAGGTTACTTTCATAACCTTGCTAGTTTAACGGAAACAAATCCGACATAGCCTACTTAAAATTTCAGCTACATAGCTCAGGGTCCATGTTCAGCTTAATATCTAACGCTAGCTTTCACCTAACCTAGCTCTCTAGTAGATAGACATACAGGCCTACTCTTCCCTTCATTGCTTTTAATATTTAGTATTTATTATATTACCAAAAACTATACACATAATGTTTAAATTTGTCAAGGCACTATTTTTGGAGGCAGGCTTTTATAAAATTATAGAGGCCTGATCCAATTGCTTGATTATCCAAATACTATATTGCATATAAAAACAGAAGCAATTATTGAAGCTAAATGGGAAATCAATGCAGCAGGTAATGTATGTCTAGAATTTTTTATGCCTATAACTCCAAAATATACAGCCATAGTATAAAAAATAGTTTCAGCCGATCCCATCATAGTAGAAGCAACCCTGCCAATAAAGGAATCGGGACCATACTCAGTTATTATCTCCTTAACTACAGCTAAAGAGCCACTTCCAGAAATGGGTCTCATAAGTGCAAGGGGTACTACTTCCTTTGGAACACCAAGTAAATTAGTAATAGGGCTTATAATATTTATTAATATATCCATTGCACCTGACCTTTTAAATATTCCAATTGCTATAAAAATCGCAATTAAATAAGGCATTATTCTTAACGCCGACTGAAAGCCTTCCTTAGCACCATCTACAAAGGTATCGTATAAACTGACTCCTTTTATATAACCATAGAGTAAAATTATGGTCATAATAGCAGGAATAATTGCTAAAGATATTACTTTTATAAGCTCTATCACAATAATCATTCCTTTTTCTCTAATAATTTAACACTCAAGACACCAATGATAGTGGAAACTGTAGTTGCAATGAGAGAAGTGCCTATGATTTCTGTGGGATTTAATGACCCAGCATCTGCTCGAATTTTAATAACTGTAAGAGGCACTAATTGTATAGAGGACATATTAATTACTAGAAACATACACATGGCATTTGTAGCTCTTTTTTTATCTTTGTTAAGACTATTCATTTCTTCCATAGCCTTAAGCCCTATTGCAGTAGCAGAGTTTCCTGCGCCAAACATATTTGTCACCATATTCATTACAATGGCACTCATAGCAGGATGGTCCTTAGGGATATTAGGAAACAGAATGCTTGTAATGGGAGTCAATAATTTGCTAAAGCACTTTATTAATCCGGATTTTTCTGCGATATTCATTAGTCCAAGCCAAACTGCCATTATTCCAGTTAGACCAATGGCAAACATAACAGCATCAGATGCATCCTCTACGATAGCTATATTTATAGCATCAATATTGCCAGTAGCTATTGCAGCGACAACTCCTATGGCTATTAAAAAAAACCAAATATAGTTTATCATTATCAGACTCCTCTTATAATTATTCTTCTCTATTAGTACTAAAATTTCTATTCAGTGCATTGAGTAAGGAGAAAGGGTATATTTAGATTATATGCTTATAAAAACATTAGGATTACAATATTAACTGAAAACTAATCATATTTTGGCTTCAAATATTTTGTCGCATTTCCCGGGAAATCACACATATTTGTTGATTTTTCTTATAAAAAAATATAGAGAATGATAAACATTGCTTGTACAAAACTTCAAAAAAATAAGACTAAGCTTAGTGACCTAGTCTTATTCTATAAATTCATTATTCGTTTTTTTACATTTCATCAATGTAGGTTTCATCATCCATCATTGGCATAATAGGATACATGGAATCCATAGCTTCCATTTCATCATACATTAGATCATTTGGGTACATAGGATTGTTGGGTCCAATAGGGCTAACAGGATACATAGGGTTATTAGGTCCAATAGGGCTAACAGGGTACATAGGGTTATTAGGTCCAATAGGGCTAACAGGATACATAGGATTATTAGGTCCAATAGGGCTAACAGGATTCATAGGATTGTTGGGTCCAATAGGGCTAACAGGATACATTGGATTATTAGGACTACCCATTTGTGCCATACACATCATCATGCACCTGGTCACCATAGGATTCATCATAGGACAATGCTCCATCGGTGGGTACATGGGATAAATTGGATGCTTAGGATTTTCAGGAGATACAGGGGTAGGTGCAATTGCTTCAGGCTTTTTGGGAGGCGTAGTACGCTCTCTAGGTCTTCTTATCAAATCTGTTCAACTCCTTTATTTAAAATAAAATAAAATAATATGTTTTTAGCTATTACCATTATATGAACTTTATTTTTAACCGTTACTTTTTCTTATGTGATTAGGAAAATACAATTGAGTATTGAGAATTAAATTGAAAATCATTAAAAACTATTAAGAATTATCAAAAATGATTAGAAATGATTAAAAATGATAAGAAATAATAAAAAAATAATTATAAAGTAGGAAATAAGTGATACAAGAGAACACTGGAAGCCTCTGAAAAAGTAAGTTTGCCATTTTGAATGGAGGCTGAAAAATTTCATATAAAAGGTATAATTTCATGAAAACAGTTAAGACTAATAGCTAGTACATTAGGACAAACAATATAGTTTTTCCTTGAAAAAAATTAACTATTTTAATTAGAAAAATGTTAATTTTAATATAAAATTGATTTATAAATTTGACAAAACTATTTCTTTAAAATAGAATGAAGAATGGTTTTCCAAATTGCAGGAATATTTAAAGTGTATTCGGACCTGCATAAAACATAATATATTATATCAAAGTAGGAGGTACCAAAATGGAACAGAAAAACAGGGGATATAGGCTTAGAGTAATAACAGCTATTATCCTTACTGGAATTACTGTATTCTCCCTGGCAATTTACGATACTGTCATTAAAAAAGTTGACATCGTAGTTGAGGGAAAGGAAATGTCCGTGAATACTAGTAAGAAAACTGTGTCAGAAGTATTAAGTGAGAAAGACATATCATTAGGAGAATTAGATGATATAAATATACCTGTAGAAAGTTCAATAGAAAATAATATGAAAATAGAAATAAAAAGAGCTGTACCAGTAGCAATAAGTTATGGAGGCAATGTTCTAGAGCTAAACACTACTGAGCTGACAGTAAAAGAATTACTAGATTCCTTGAAGCTAGACTATAGAACAGATAAGGTCACACCCTCACTAGAACAAAAGCTTGAAACAGGTACAGAAATAAATATTGTAAAAGTAGACGAAAAAATAGACACTATAAATGAAGTAATACCTTACGAAACAGTTACAGAAAATTCAATGAAGATTGATAAAGGAAAAATAGTAACAGTACAGGTTGGACAAGAAGGAATTAAAGAAATTAAGATTAAAAAGGTATATGAAAATGGAAAACTTCTGACTACAGAAACAATTGAGGAAAAAGTAGCAAAGGAACCAATTAATAAGATTTTAGAAATAGGCACAAAGGAAACAGACTTTACTATTGCATCAAGAGGTGCTTTTGCAGGCAAAAAAGAAATGGTTATGGCTGCTACAGCATATGACTTATCATTTGAAAGCACTGGAAAAAGACCAGGAGACAAATGGTATGGCATCACAGCATCAGGAACTAAAGCAAGACCAGGTGTAGTAGCAGTAGACCCAAAGGTTATTCCCTTAGGGACTAAGCTTTATGTGGAATCATTAGATGGCACACCAGACTATGGATACGCAATAGCAGAGGATACAGGAGGAGCCATAAAAGGAAAGAGAATTGACCTCTTTATGGAAACCACAAAAGAAGCAAGAACATTTGGAAGAAGGAATGTAAAAATTTACATTATAGGTAAATAGAGCAGGCAACTGCTCTATTTCTTTATATTTGGATAACGAGCAAATAATTTTGTGTTACAAGACTGCAAAAAAAATGATTATTTATTAATACAAGAATAAAAGTTATAATATATACAGTATATCCAATATGATTGTGAGGAGAAAAGATGATAAAAGAAATAATAGTAGTAGAAGGACGGGACGATATATCTGCCGTTAAGAAGGCAGTAGACGCTGAACTAATAGCTACGAGTGGCTTTGGAATTACAGAGGAAACAATTAAAAGAATACAAAAAGCAGCAGAAAGAAGAGGCATAATCATATTCACAGACCCTGATTTTGCAGGAGAAAAGATAAGAAGCATAATATCTAAAAAAGTAAAAAATGCAAAACATGCATTTTTGCCTAAGGATAAGGCTATAAAAGACGGAGACATAGGCATAGAAAATGCAAAACCAGAGGATATAATAGAAGCTTTGTCCAAGGCAAGGGTAGAATCATCAGAGTCTAGAATTGAATTCACAAAAGACGATCTAATAGAAACAGGACTCATAGGTGCTAGGGACTCAAGCATAAAAAGAGACATAGTAGGAAGAATCTTGGGAATAGGGTACTGTAACTCAAAGCAGTTTTTAAAAAGGCTTAACAATTACGGAATAACTAGAGAAGAATTTGAGGAAAGCATTAGGAGGCTATATGATGAGTGGAGAGAATAAAAGACTTTATTCACCTGCAGTAGTAAAAGGAATCATTGACAAGCATGGATTTAGGTTTTCTAAAAGTCTAGGGCAAAATTTTTTGATTGATGGGAATATCATAGATAGAATAGTTGAGGGAGCAAATATCAAAGATGAGGACGGAATAATTGAAATTGGTCCTGGTATAGGAACCCTTACCCAAAAATTATGTGAGAGCGCAGAAAAGGTAGTTGCCATAGAGCTAGACAATAATTTGCTCCCAATTTTAGAGGAAACATTGGGGGACTATAGTAATCTTGAGGTCGTCCATGGAGACGTACTTAAGGTTGACATAAATAAGATAATAGAAGAAAAGTTGGAAGGTAGAAAAGTAAAAGTAGTTGCAAATCTTCCATATTACATAACAACTCCTATAATAATGAAGCTACTAGAAGAAAATCTTAAAATAGATAAAATTGTGGTAATGGTTCAAAAAGAAGTAGCCCTTAGAATGAAAGCTACACCTGGGAACAAGGACTATGGTGCGCTTTCCATAGCAGTACAATATTACTCAAAGCCTGAAATAATAGTAGATGTTCCTAAGAATGTATTTATGCCAAGACCAAATGTGGATTCAGCAGTGATAATGCTAAGTGTATACCCAGAGCCTATAATAAGAGTTAAGGATGAAAAGCTATTCTTTAGAGTAGTAAAAGCAGCATTTGGGAAAAGGAGAAAAACTCTATTAAATGCACTTGATAGTGGCATAGAGCTAAAAAAAGAAGAGATAGGGTTAATATTAGAAAAAAGCGGAATAGACCCCATAAGAAGGGGAGAAACCCTTAGCATTACAGAATTTGCAAGAATAGCAGATGAAATATATGCAGTGGTAAACAACTATTAGTTCACTATTTCTCTTTTTATACATATATTAATAACAAGATGTATAAAGGAGGGAAAAAATTGAGTGCGTTCATGAGGAAGTTCGTGATATTAGAGGAGCAGCCCGACTACTATAAGAAGATCCGAGGACTGACTCCTAAAGGGCATATGAATATGGAAGTAAGGGACGGTAGAGGAAAACTAACTATCAACGTAGATAATCTTAAAGTAGTTCCTGACGGAGAGAAGCTTTATAAAGCTTCTTTAGTAGGAGTGAATAATAAAGATTACGTAGACGTGGATTTAGGAGTTATAGTACTAAATGAAAAGGGGAAAGGAAACATAGAGTGGAGGTTTGACCCAGAATCAGTAGGAGGTACAAGTCTTTCTATAGAGAAATTTAATAATATACTTGTAAAAGAAGTAGATTTGACAGAAGAAAGCAAGGATATGGCGGTTCCATTATCAGGCTACATTTATAAAAAAGACAGTAGTCTAGTTAAACTTATGAATAAGCAAACTAAAAACGAGCCTCCTAAAAACCAAGAAATACAAAAGCAATCAATAGAAGAAGTACCAATAGCAGAAGTACCCTTAGAAGAAGTACCCTTAGAAGAATTAGAGATTAGTCATGAAAAAGTAATAGAAGAAGAAAATTTTGAGGGAGATTTTCAGCAAAATGAAGCAGAAAATGATCAAATACAAGAAGATACATATTTAGCTTTTGTTGAAAAAGCGAATATGAAAGAAGAATTAAATGAAGCTCTTGATGAAAAAGAAGAGATACAAGAAGAGATACAAGAAGAGATACAAGAAGACCCTATATTGTATAGAGATAAGGCTGAAGACTTGTTTTTTGATGACATCATCTCATTAGATATAGGAATGAATCAGATGCCTCAAGATAATCTAGGTGCTGATTACCATAAGCAGATAGAAAAAGAAGTTCAGGAAAAAAAAGAAGAGTTACTTAACT
>JBBAFY010000006.1:0-66369 GCA_041655135.1 Tissierellales bacterium | reverse complement strand
GCGAGAACCCAGAAACCGCTAGAAAGAGACCGGATTTTGAGACATTGACTCCTATTTTTCCTAACAAAAGAATAACACTAGAAACAAACCATAGTGAATTGTCAACAAGGTTATTAGATCTAATAGCACCCATAGGAAAAGGACAAAGAGGAATGATAGTAGCCCCTCCTAAAGCAGGTAAAACTACTTTTCTTAAAAAAATCGCCAATGGAATTGCACAAAACCATCCAGAAATGGAGATAATAATTTTACTAATAGATGAAAGACCTGAAGAGGTTACAGACATGAAAAGGTCTGTTAAAGGGGATGTAGTATACTCTACATTTGACGAGCTACCAGGAAACCATATTAAGGTTGCAGAGATTGTTCTTGAAAGAGCAAAGAGACTAGTAGAGCATGGCAAAGATGTAGTCATACTATTAGACAGTATCACAAGGCTTGCTAGAGCATATAACCTTGTCATACCTCCAACAGGACGAACATTATCTGGAGGATTGGATCCTGGTGCATTACATAAGCCTAAGAGGTTCTTTGGTGCAGCTAGAAATATTGAAGAGGGTGGCAGCCTTACCATACTTGCTACGGCCCTTGTGGAGACAGGCAGTAGAATGGATGATGTTATATTTGAGGAATTCAAGGGAACTGGAAACATGGAAATCCACCTTGACAGAAAGCTTTCAGAAAAGAGAGTATTCCCTGCCATAGACATTAATAAATCAAGCACAAGAAGAGAAGATTTACTTATGAATCCAAAAGAGCTTGAAACAATATGGGGAATAAGAAAAGCATTAAGCAATGCTCCTATAGTGGAAGTTACAGAAACTTTAATAAATCAGCTAGTAACGACAAAGACAAATGACGAATTCATAAGCAATATGAAATCTTTAATATATAATTAAGATAATAAATTTAAATATTTTATTGAAATGATTTTAGATTTATGCTATACTGTACTAGTTGAAAACTGATTACTTTTAATATACATTTAAAGAGTTTGAAAAGAGGTGAAACCAATGAAACAAGGAATCCATCCAGATTACAAAAAAGCAACTGTATCATGTGTATGTGGAAACACATTTGAAACAGGTTCAGTTAAGGGTGAATTAAAAGTAGAAATCTGCTCAGAATGTCATCCATTCTTCACAGGACGTCAAAAGTTTGTTGACAAAGGCGGACGTGTTGATAAATTCAAGAGAAAATACGGTATACAATAATAACTACTTAGGTTTGTCTCATAGGTTAGATGCCATTGGCTTCTAACCTTTATTGTTTTCTTTTGTTTTATGCCTCATTATCCTTGTCATTTTGAGCGTAAGCGAAGAATCTAGCCTATTATAGCCAGAATACTAGTGGGGAAACATTTTGGAGGTGTGTCATTTGGCAAAGTTATATTTTAGATATGGAGCGATGAACTGCGGTAAATCAACTAACCTTATGCAGGTAGCCTATAATTATGAAGAAAGAGGAATGAAGATAATCATAATAAAACCTGTAATAGATACTAAGGGAGGAGACAAGGTAATATCTAGGCTAGGTATAGATCGAAAAGTTGACCTTTTACTAGAAAAGGATAAGAATGCCTATGAAGAAGTTGAAAGATGGAATAATGAAAATTGGGAAATAGATTGCATTCTAGTAGATGAAGCTCAATTTTTTACAGAGGGTCAAATTGATGAATTTTTTGAGATAGCAGTGAAGATGAATATTCCAGTCATTTGTTACGGACTTAGAACTGATTTTCAAATGAAAGGTTTTGAGGGTAGTGAAAGATTGTTACTTATAGCACATAGTATAGAAGAGCTAAAGACTATTTGTTCCTGTGGTAAAAAAGCAATATTTAATGGAAGAAAAGTCAATGGAAAGTTCATATTTGAAGGAGCACAGGTAGCCATAGAAAATGAAGACGATATAGTATACGAGTCACTCTGTGGAGAGTGCTACTTTAGAGAAAAGCAAAACTAAGACATAGGGATTTAGACGGATAAGTGTCACTTCTACAGGGGAAGGCATATATGGATAATGAAAAGAGGGGTATAATGTTAACTTACGATATACCAGGTATAGGAAGAATAGAGATAGAAAATGTAGTATTTGACTATAATGGGACCATAGCAGTAGACGGAAAGCTTATAGAAGCTGCTAAAGAGCTTATATACAAACTAAGGAGGCATGTTGATATACACATACTCACAGCTGATACCTATGGGACAGTAGAAAAGCAATGCAAAACCCTAGGAGTAAAAGCAGCCACATTTCCAAATGAAATGGCCAGCATTTCAAAGAAGGAAATAGTAGAAAAACTAAATCCAGAAAAGACTATTTGTATAGGAAATGGATACAATGATATAGAAATGTTTAAAATATGCAAGATATCAATAGCTGTCATGGAGAAAGAAGGCTGTAGTGGAAAACTATTAGCCCATTCAGACATAGTGACTTACTCCATAAAGGATGCCATAGAAATTATCTTTAGTGAGAATAGAATGAAAGCAACTTTGAGAAGCTAATTTATAGTGACAAAACCATCTATTATATTATATTATATAATAATTCTTAACATAGATAGATTGTCCGAAAAACGAATACAAATAGTTAAGTATAGTAGGGATGGTGTATTTATGGATAAGGAGACAATAAAATTAATAGGTGATATGCTAGATGAGAGATTAGACAAGAAACTAGCACCTATCATGGCAAAACTAGATGAACATAGTGCAAAACTAGATGAGCATAGTACAAAATTAGACGAACATACTCAAATACTTAGAGCCTTAGAGCACCTAGCACAGGTAAATAAGGTTGAACATGACCAAATGTCTAATGATATAGCACATATGAAGGGCGATGTAGAAAGCGTCAAAAAAGGACTTGCAGGTGTTGAACTTATTACAGCAAATAATTGGTCTGATTTAGTAAAAATAGAATCATTAATACAATAAATATTTAGTGATATCTTTAAGTCAGAGGACAACCTCTGACTCTTTATTTGTGTATTTTATTTTACCATTATGTGTTATAATGAAAATCATAGATTAAGTTTAGGAGTGGATTTCTTGCAAAAAATAAAGGATTTAGAGAGAAAGCCAAAGCACTGCACTACCATAGGTGGGCAGGCATTAATAGAAGGAATAATGATGAAGGGACCAAAAGATATAGCCATAGCTGTCAGAAAGCCCGACAATCAAATAGAATTAAAGAAAGAGGCTATAAAATCACCATCTACCAAATATAAGTTTCTAAAATGGCCATTTATACGAGGAGTAGTTGGTCTTGTAGAAGCTATGGTCATAGGTGTCAATTCACTAATGTACTCAGCAGAGTTCTATGAAGAAGAGGAAGTCACAGAACCAGGAAAGATAGATAAGTTTTTTAATAATCTTTTTAAAGACAATGCAGAAAAAGTCGCAATGTATATTTCCTTAGCTCTTTCTATGGTAATAGCAGTAGGTGTATTCATGCTAGGACCAACCTTCATAACAAATATGTTAAAAAGAGTTATAGAAGTGCCCATAGTTCTGAATTTAATAGAAGGACTTATAAGAATACTCATGTTTCTAATCTATGTAACAGCTATATCCAAAATAAAGGATATACAGAGAGTATTTGAATATCATGGTGCAGAACATAAGAGCATTCATTGCTATGAGCATGAAGAAGAGTTAACTGTAGAAAATATAAAAAAATATCCTATACTCCATCCTAGATGCGGCACTAGTTTTCTATTTATGGTAATGATAATAAGTATATTAGTGTTTTCATTCTTTGGGTGGCCAAACCCCTTAGTGAGATTTTTAACTAGAATAGCTATGTTGCCAGTAATAGCAGGAATATCCTATGAAATAAATAGATTAATCGGAAGAAGCAATGGTAAACTAGCATATTTGGTATCCTATCCAGGACTATTTATACAGAAAATAGCCACAGTAAGAGAGCCAGATGATTCGCAAATAGAAGTAGCCATAGAAGCTCTAAAAGCCGTATTGGTAGATGACAAGGAGGCAGACCGTTGGTAGGTGCCTACACAATAGGAGAGTTAATTAAAAAAGGTATGGAAGCTTTAAATGAAGGGGAGTTTAATAATCCCCTTTTTGACTCTAGAATTTTATTATGTCATGTGCTTAATGTTGACAAAATCCACACTTATACACATAAGGATGAGCTAGTTCATAGTTGTTCTGTGGATAATTTTTTTAAGTTAATTGAGAAAAGGAAAAGTGGATATCCTATTCAATATATATTGGGTAAGCAAGAATTTATGGGCTTAGATTTTCATGTAAGAGAAGGAGTTCTAGTCCCTAGACCGGATACAGAAGTTTTAGTCGAGTATATAATAGACCTTGTGAAAAGCAATTATTTTGGGGACAAGGACATTATAAAGATAGCTGATATAGGTACAGGAAGCGGTGCTATTACCTTAAGCTTGGCGCACCATTTAAAAAACGTTCATGTTTATTCAGTAGATATAAGCGATACAGCCCTTCAAGTAGCTAGTGAAAACTCAAAAAGTCTACATTTAGAATCAAAGGTAAGCTTCCTTAAGGGAGATTTGTTTCAACCATTAAATAAACTAAAGCTAGACAGCCCTATAGATATAATAGTATCCAACCCACCATATATCCCAACAAATGATATAATGTACCTACAAAAAGAGGTAGCAGAGTACGAGCCCAAGCTTGCACTAGATGGAGGACAGGATGGACTAGATTTTTACAGAAGAATAATAGACCAGTTCCAAACATATCTTTCAGATAATGGAGTCCTAGCAATGGAAATAGGCTATGATCAAGGTCCGGCTATAAAAAAGCTACTAGAGGATATGATTGATACAAGAGCAGAGAAAGAGGAGACAGAGGGACAGGAATCTTGCCCCAATCAGTGCAAAAAGAATGGGCCCTCTTGCATCGAGATAATAAAAGATTTAGCAGGACATGATAGAGTAGTGGTTTTTAAAAAATAATAGCCTTATGCTCAAGCATATGATATAATATTATACTGGATAATTCCGTGATGATGAGGTGGAAAATGTGTTAGATAAATTAAAGTTTATTGAAGAAAGATACGAAGACCTAAGCAGTAAAATAAGCGATCCTGACATAATAAGCAATATTTCAGAATGGCAAAAATATGTTAAGGAACATGCTGAAATCGAACCCATAGTATCTAAATATAGGGAGTATAGTGATATAGCTACTCAACTAGAGGAATCTAAAGAAATGCTTAAGGAAAAATTAGATGATGATTTCAAGGAGCTTGTAAAGCTTGAGGTAGATGACCTTACTCTGAAATGTGATCAGATAACAGAAGATCTAAAAGCACTTCTTGTTCCAAAGGATCCAAATGACGACAAAAACGTTATAGTAGAGATTCGTGCAGGTGCTGGTGGAGACGAAGCAGGGATTTTTGCAGGGGATCTATTTAGAATGTATACCATGTTTGCAGAAAAGCACCGTTGGAAAATTGAAATGATGAGTTCCAATGATTTAGGCATCGGGGGCTTCAAGGAAGTTATATTCCTCATAAAAGGTAAGGGTGCATATAGCAGGCTAAAGTATGAAAGTGGAGTTCATAGAGTTCAAAGAGTTCCAGCTACTGAATCAAGTGGAAGGATACACACTTCAACTGCTACAGTAGCAGTCTTGCCAGAGGCAGATGATATTGACTTAGACATTAATCCAGCAGATGTACGTGTTGACGTGTACCGTTCTTCAGGAAATGGTGGCCAAAGTGTTAACACTACAGACTCAGCAGTTAGACTTACTCATATACCTACAGGAATGGTCGTATCATGCCAGGATGAGAAATCCCAGCTAAAAAATAAGGATAAGGCTTTTAAAATACTAAAGGCTAGACTTTATGATCAAATGATGGAAGAGCAAAATGCAGAAATAGCAGAAAATAGAAGAAGTCAGGTAGGAACAGGAGATAGAAGTGCAAAGATAAGAACATACAACTTCCCACAAGGAAGAATAACAGACCATAGAATAAATCTAACAGTATACAAACTAGAAGCATTTCTTAACGGAGACATAAATGAAATGCTAGACGCATTAGCAACAAGCGCCCAAGCAGAAAAACTAAAACATGTACAATAAAAAAGTCGGGAAACCCCGACTTTTTGCATACCCAAAAAACAATTCTGGAAATACAATAGAAATACTAAGCGAACATTCGCAGGACATGACAATAATTCTTAGTGAATGCAGGTATAAAATCCGTTAAGCAGCCTGCGCTGTCTGAGAGAAGCGAGTTTGCAAGCTGTAGGATTTTTTGCCGGAATGAGCTATAGAATTATTCATGTGAAACAGTGAGTGTGTATTTCTATTGTATTTCCTACCTATATACTCACTGACACCACTATCCCAATAATAAACCCAACAACAACCCCCAAACCTGATGCCCTGCCCTTATGCAAAGACTTAGCATCTGGAATCATCTCTCCACAGGTTATGTAAAGCATAGTGCCACCAGCAAAAGCTAAACAAAGACCAATAAAAAAATCAGACACAACACCTAGGATTGCTCCAATAAAGGCGCCTATACCTGTAGGTAACCCAGCAAGCATAGTGAGGAGGACTACCTTAAGAGCAGAAGAACCACTTAATCTTAAGGGAGCAGCCATGGCTAAGCCCTCAGGGAAATTATGCAAAGCAATAACTATAGCCATTGTCATACCCATTTTAGAAGTAAACATATATCCTGAGCCTATAGCCAATCCCTCAGGCAAGTTATGTATTGCTATTGCTATACCTAAAAGAGCACCAGTTTTAAAAGAATGACCCTTAGACCCAGATGTAATCTTCCTTCCTTTATTTACATTAAAAAATCCCTCTATAATTATTACAGTAGCCACTCCAAGAAGGATTCCAAGTACTTCTGTTCCTAGACCAGCTATGTCATAGGCTTCAGGTAGCAAATCAAAAGAAACTACACTTAACATAATTCCGCTAGTAATTCCCATAAGAAGCCCTAAAAACCTGGAACTAGGCTCAATAATTAACAAAGATATAAGACCACCAAAACCAGTTCCAACAATACCTACTATTGTACCTATAACAGTAATAATTAAAGCTTGAGTCAATAATATCACTCCTTACAAAAACATTAAAATAAATACAAGCTTTCTCCTATGTCATCCTGAGCAAAGTGAGGGATCTCTCTTTTCACCATAAAAGACGGAAATCTGTATTATCTATTGAATTATTTGCTAAGCTAATATAATATATATTTTAAGAAAGCAGATAATAGAATGTATAAGTGAAATAAGAAAAGTGACATGTAGGTAAATTAAGAAGGGAAAAAACAATGAAAGAAAAGAATACTCGAATACTAGCAATAGATCCATCTCATCCAGAGACAGATAAAATCATAGAAGCAGCAGAAATAATAAAAGCTGGTGGAATAGTTGCATTTCCTACTGAAACAGTATATGGTCTAGGAGCAAATGCACTTGATGATAAAGCCATAGAAAAAATATTCTTAGCAAAGGGAAGACCACAGGACAACCCTTTAATAGTACATATCAACCATATATCCCAGCTAGATGATATAGTCAAAGATATACCAAAACATGCATTCAATATAATGGAAAGATTCTGGCCAGGTCCCTTGACCTTAATATTTAAGAAGACCAGCAAAATTCCACATATAATAACAGGAGGATTATCCACAGTAGCTGTTAGAATGCCAAGTCATAAAATAGCCTTAGAACTAATAAAGCATTCAGGCCTTCCTATAGCAGCTCCAAGTGCCAATACTTCAGGGAAACCTAGTCCAACAGCTTCATCACATGTAATAGATGATTTGTCAGGGAAAGTGGACATGATAATAGAAGGAGGAAGCACAGGTGTGGGACTAGAGTCTACAGTGCTAGATATTTCTGGAGACATACCTACGATACTAAGACCAGGTGGCATCACATTAGAGGATTTACTGACTGTCCTTTCAAAGGTAGAATACGACAGCGCAATTGAAACAAATAATACAGATTTAGTGCCAAAATCCCCAGGACAAAAATACAAGCACTATTCTCCAGATGCAAAAATGATAGTAGTCAAGGGAGATATAGACGAAATTGTAGATAAAACCATAGGGCTTTGTGAGGAATATGAGTTTAAAGGCATGCGTGTAGGGATAATGGCAACAAAGCAAACCTACCATAAATATGAAAGCGAAAATATTCTCATAGTCGGAGACAGGGAGCATCCAGAGACTATAGCAGCAAATTTCTTTGGCGCCTTAAGGAAATTTGATGAGGTAAAGGTAGACATAATAATTGCAGAGGGAATAGAAGAAAAAGGCATTGGAAAAGCCATAATGAATAGAATGAAGAAGGCAGCAGGAGGTAATATCATATGAGAATTCTTTTTGTATGTACTGGTAACACCTGCAGAAGTACCATGGCAGAAGGTTTGTTTAGACATATGATTAAAGAAAAAGGATTGGAGGATAGGATAAAGGTAGAATCTGCAGGAGTATTTGCAGCCCTTGGTCAATCCGCATCATATCAGTCTATAGAAGTCATGAAAGGACAATCCATAGATATATCAAATCATAAGTCTAGACAGCTTACTAAAGAGATGATTGAAAATGCAGATATAATCCTTGCAATGACCAATAATCATAAAAGAGCAATAGAATCTATTGATATAAGAGCAATAAAGAAGACGTTTACTTTAACAGAATATGCCTACGGGAATGAAAGAAGCACTGATATCATGGACCCCTTTGGGGCTTCTGTGCAGGTATATGAGCAATGTTCAATAGAGATTAAAAATGCTCTTGTTAATATTGTTGAGAAATTAGTAGAAAAAATCGAGGAGGAAAATAAATGAAAATTGGATTAGGCAGTGACCATGCTGGATATGAGCTAATGGGATACATCAAAGAATATTTAGATAAAAAAGGCATAGAGTATATTGATTTTGGCACAAATTCAAATAAATCTGTAGATTATCCAGAGTTTGGTCAAAAGACTGCAGAGGCAGTAAAAAGTGGTGAGTGTCATAGAGGAATTATTTGCTGTGGAACTGGAATAGGAATATCAATTTCTGCCAACAAGGTTCCAGGAATTAGATGCGCCCTATGTGGTGATTGCTATTCTGCAAGGATGTCAATTGAGCATAATAACGCCAATGTACTTGCCATAGGAGCTAGGGTAACAGGAAAGGATTTAGCCCTTGAAATCATAGATACTTGGCTCAAAGCAGAATTTTTAGGTGGAAAACATGAAAAAAGAATTAATAAAATTAAAGACATAGAAAACAAGTATGTGATATAATACTACAGACCAGAAGAAAGAGAGCATAATATATTGAGAGGAGAGATGAGTGTGAACAGAGTTGTAGTTATGGATCATCCATTGATTAAACACAAGTTAACATTTATTAGGGACAAAAATACTGGGCCTAAAGAGTTTAGGGAATTAGTAAAAGAGGTTGCTACCCTTATGGCATACGAGGTTACTAGAGATTTACCCCTAGAGGACATAGAAGTAGAAACTCCTCTTACAAAAACAACATCCCAAGTAATAGCAGGGAAAAAGCTAGGAATAGTACCTATTCTAAGAGCAGGGCTTGGAATGGTAGAAGGATTACTAAACTTGCTACCAGCTGCCAAGGTTGGACATATAGGACTTTATAGAGATCCTGAAACACTTGAGCCTGTAGAATATTACTGCAAGCTTCCATATGATGCAGTAGAGAGAGAGCTTATACTATTAGACCCTATGCTTGCAACAGGAGGCTCTGCAAGAGCAGCCATTACCTTCCTTAAAGACAGAGGAGTGACAAATATTAAGCTAATGTGCCTAATAGCAGCTCCTGAAGGAATAAAAGCAGTGCATAAAGAGCATCCAGATGTGGATATCTATGTAGCAGGCATAGATGAAAAACTAAATGATCATGCATATATTCTTCCAGGATTAGGAGATGCAGGAGATAGGTTGTTTGGAACAAAATAAGGATGGGGGAACCCATCTTTGTTTTTTTAAGTCAAAAGAAACAGAGGGGGAAAATATATGCGTCCATCATGGGATGAATATTTCATAGAGATAGTAAATGTTGTGAAAAAGAGGGCCACCTGTACAAGAAGACAAGTAGGAGCGCTTATAGTGCTAGATAAGAGAATACTATCAACAGGCTACAACGGAGCCCCTACTGGCTTAAAGCACTGCTCAGAGATAGGCTGTCTGAGAGACGAGCTTGGAGTACCATCAGGTCAAAGGCATGAACTATGCAGAGGATTGCATGCTGAGCAGAATGCCATAGTTCAGGCAGCAAATTCAGGGATTAGTATTAAGGGTGGAACAATATATGTCACAAATCAACCATGTGTATTATGTGCAAAGATGATAATAAACGCAGGTATTCAAAGAGTAGTTTTCAGTGGGGATTATCCTGATGAATTGTCTACAGACATGCTAACAGAAGCTGGAATAGAGTTGATAAAGATTGACTAAATAAACTAATTAGAGTAAAATCTTAAATGAAGACGTGCAAAAATTATTTTAGCTTGACCTGAGAAAGAGGAGTGTTAATTTATGACTGATTATTTTATAGTCTTTCTTATACCTATTATACTATCATATCTACTTACACCATTGGCTAAGTACACAGCAAAGAAAATAGGAGCAATAGATGTCCCTAAGGATGATAGAAGAGTTCACAAGGTGCCTATACCTAGACTAGGTGGACTTGCTATTTATTTAGCAACGATTATATCCATGTTTATATTTTTAGAGGATATTGATAAGTCTATAATTTCTATCATGATAGGTGGTACAATAATCGTAATAACCGGCATAATTGATGATGTGAAGCCAATATCTGCAAGATGGAAACTATTTTTTCAGATATTGTCAGCACTTGTACTGGTCATGGGAGATATTAGAATAGAATATATAGGGAATCCTTTTGTTAAAAATAGCGTTATAAATTTAGGAATGTTTTCTATACCAGTGACTATATTCTGGACAATTGGTATAACTAACACCTTAAACCTAATAGATGGTCTAGATGGACTTTCAGCAGGAGTAGGAGCCATAGCAGCAGTATCTTTATTCTTTGTGGCAGCAAGCATTGATTTTATAGATACGACTATGGTCATGATATTGTGTGCAATAATAGCTGGATCAGCATTTGGATTTCTACCACATAACTTTAATCCAGCCAAGATATTTATGGGAGATACAGGAGCTTTGTTTTTAGGCTTTATGCTTTCAGTAGTAGCCATGGAAGGTGTTATGAAGAGTGTGGCCACTATCACTATAGTAGTACCAATATTAGCACTAGGACTACCAATATTTGATACTACCTTTGCAATAATTAGAAGAGTTATTAACAAAAGACCTATTGGTGAAGCTGACAAAGGACATGTCCACCATAGATTGTTGGATAAGGGACTTAGCCAAAAGCAAGCAGTGTTAATACTTTATATGGTAAGTGCAATATTTGGATCTGCGGCAGTACTTATGGCAGGCTTAAAACCAGGCTATGGAGTAATAGTCGTAGGAATTATACTAACCCTACTATTTTTAGGAGCAGCAAGATTTGGAATCCTTGGAGTAGTTGATATAAAGAAAAAGAACAGAGAAAAAAGATGATAGGAGCAATCTAAATGAATAAGATTAAGGTTCTAACAGTTTTTGGGACAAGACCAGAGGCTACAAAAATGTGTGTAGTAGTTAAAAAGTTAAATGCTAATCCATTTATAGAGCATAAGCTTTGTGTAACTGCTCAGCATAGAGAAATGTTAGACCAAGTTCTAAACATATTTAATGTAGTTCCAGACTATGACCTAGATATATTCCAACCAGGTCAGAGTCTTAGTCAGATTACAACTAGAGCCTTAAATGGACTTGAATCCGTAATAAAGGAGTTTAAACCCGACTTAATTTTAGTTCAAGGAGATACTACTACAGTATTTGCAGGAGCCTTAGCTGCCTTTTATAATAAAGTGAAAATAGGTCATGTAGAAGCAGGACTTAGAAGCAACAACCTATATTCACCATTTCCAGAAGAAGCTAATAGAATGCTCACTGGGGTAATAGCAGATTTTCATTTTTGTCCTACAGAGGAGAGTAAGGAAAATCTTTTAAGAGAAGGATATGCTCCTAATAAAATCTATGTGACAGGAAATACTGCCATAGATGCTCTATTGGAAACAGTATCAGATACTTATATATTTGAAGATGAGCTTTTAAATAATTTAGACTACGAAAACAAAAAAATCATATATATGACTTGTCATAGAAGTGAAAACATAGGCAAACCTATGGAAGATATATTTAATGCACTATTAGATATAATAAATAAAAATCAAGATGCAGAACTGGTTTTTCCAATGCATTTAAATCCAAAGGTAAGAGATATTGCCTATAGAATATTGAAAGATAATCCAAGGATACATCTTATGGAGCCTTTAGATTATGAAGCATCAGTTAATATGCAGGCTAGATCTTATCTAGTAGTTACAGACTCTGGTGGGTTGCAGGAGGAAGCGCCCACACTAGGCAAGCCAGTACTAGTAGTTAGAAAAGAAACAGAAAGACCAGAAGGAATAAAAGCAGGAACAGCAAGACTTGTAGGAGTAGAATACAAAAATGTATTTAACCAAATAGACTTACTGTTAAACAACAAGGAAGAGTACATCAAGATGGCAAATGCCGTAAATCCATACGGAGATGGTCATGCGACTGAAAGAATAGTGGAAATTATAGTCAAGCAATTAAAAATTAATAATTGAGGATTAAGATTTTTATGAGACGGCCTTGGCCGTCTTTTTGTTTAATAGCACGTTCAATTGTGAAGTGTTTTTAATTCTTAATATTTTAATTTTTGACTCTTAACTAGCAATAGAAGGATTTTAGCTATAAAGTGTAGAATATAATAGCAAATAACATTTACCGGAGGTGTGATAATGAGCAAAATTGTATCCATTAACGAAGCTCTAGACCATGTAAAAGATGGCATGAGTGTAATAATAGGAGGCTTTTTAGGAGTAGGAAACCCACACAAGCTTATAGAAGCTCTATTAGAAAAAGGAGTTAAAGACCTTACAATTATAGCAAACGATACAGCCTTCCCAGAGATAGGCATAGGTAAATTAGTAGTAAATAGAAGAGTTAAAAAAGCAATAGTATCACATATAGGAACAAATCCAGAGACAGGTAATCAAATGAATGCAGGAGAACTAGAAGTAAATCTAGTACCACAGGGAACACTCATAGAGCAAATCAGAGCAGGAGGAGCAGGACTAGGAGGATTCCTAACACCAACAGGAATAGGCACAATAGTAGAAGAAGGAAAAACAAAAATAGAAATAGATGGAAAAGAGTATTTACTAGAAAAGCCAATAAAAGCAGACATGGCCTTGATATTTGGCTCAGTAGTAGACAAAAAAGGAAACATATTCTTCAATAAAGCAACAAGAAACTTTAACAAATTTGGAGCAACAGCAGCAGAAGTAGTCATAGTAGAAGCAGAAAAAGTAGTAGAAATAGGAGAAATAGACCCCAACTCAGTAGAAGTACCAGGACTCTTTGTAGATTTCATAGTAAGGGGGGACCAATAATGGATAAAAACATGATAAGAGAAGTAATAGCCAAAAGAGTAGCAAAAGAGCTAAAAGATGGCGACGTAGTAAATCTAGGCATTGGTTTACCAACCCTTGTAGCAAACTATATACCAGAAGGAATGGATGTAACATTCCAATCAGAAAATGGTTTCGTAGGCTTAGGGTCAGCAGCAGAAGCAGGAAAAGAAGATAAAGACCTAGTAAATGCAGGAGGTCAGCCAGTAACAATAAAAGCAGGAGGAGCATTTTTTGACAGCGCAATGTCCTTTGCCATCATAAGAGGTGGTCATGTAGATGCAACAGTACTAGGAGCATTACAAGTAGATCAAAAAGGAAACCTAGCAAACTGGATGATACCAGGCAAGATGGTACCAGGAATGGGTGGAGCAATGGACCTAGTAGTAGGGGCAAAGAAGGTTATAGTAGCAATGGAACACACAGCAAAAGGAAATCCGAAAATACTAAAGGAATGCGTTCTCCCCCTAACAGCAGCAGGGCAGGTTAACCTAATAATATCAGAGATGGCAGTAATAGAAGTAACAGAAAGAGGATTAGTCTTAAAAGAACTAGGACCAGAAGCAACAGTAGAAGAAGTAGTGGCAGCAACAGAAGCTGAATTAATTATTTCTGAAGACTTAAAGAAAATGAATATTTAAGTACATATAAAATCAGGGGACACAAAAAAATCCTCTGTTTTTTAATAGCCTAAAATCTCTTGCAAAAGTACACTTGATTATTATATAGTATCAAATATAGGGCAAAATAATAATGTACAAAATTGTAGTCTTTGTTACTTTTTTATCAAAGATTAGGTTTTTTGCATTGTATAAGGCGAAAAAGGTAGAATTTTCCCGAATTTTAGAATGAAAAATGTGTATTATTCCCTATATGAACTGGAGTGTTTAAGTTGAAACCAAAAGAAAGTTCGAAAATTCTGAGAAATCTAGCTCTCATATCCCAAGTAGGCATATCTATGCTAGTTCCTATCTTAGGAGGGACTTGGTTGGGTATTACTATTGATGAAAAATTAGGTACAGGAGCAATTTTTTTCCTGATTTTTATTGTCCTTGGTGTAGTATCAGCCTTTGTAACTTTGTTTAAAATTACAGTAGGAAGCAATAAAAGGAAGTGATATAATGAGAATGTTAGAAGGAAATTATCAGAGGAAGATAATAATTAGAGCGCTGCTACTTGCTCTGATATTTTCGGGTATTATTCTCTTATTATTTCCAAATCCTAAGGAATACATATATGGTTTAGCATTTGGTACCTCAATAAACGTATTAAACTTCAAGCTTATGGCCATAACAATGGAAAAAGCACTACATATGCCTCAAAGTAGAATAAAGAAGTACGTCATGGG
Source organism: Tissierellales bacterium (assembly GCA_041655135.1). GTDB lineage: Bacteria > Bacillota > Clostridia > Tissierellales > Proteiniboraceae > Proteiniborus. The sequence continues at coordinate 51,434 of JBBAFY010000006.1, read as the reverse complement.
AAACTATTCTATAAGGTATTTAATTTATGGAGTTATGCTATCTATTTCAGCTTTAGCTGATTATATTAACTTTTATGCTGCAGCAGTAGGTATATTGATGATTAAGATTGTTATACAATCTGCTGTATTTTACGATTTGATATCAGATGTTTTTCGTAAAAAGGCTAAATAGTTGTATCAATACATATAAAACACAAAATTTTTAAAACACTTATTTGATTTGCTAATTTTAAGAGAGGAGGGAGAAATAGAAGATGGGGATTAGGTTTTTAATGAATGGTAAAGAGATATATATTCATGATACAGTAGTTAATTCATGGATAATAGTCCTTTTGCTTACAATATTTGCAATTGTAGTAAATAGAAAATTAAAGAATGCAAGTATTGATGAAAAGCCCACTGGCATATTGCATGTTGCTGAGATTATTGTTGAAGTATTAGAAGGTTTAGTAAAGTCTGTAATGGGACCTACTAGGATGAGTTTTACGCCTTATATGGGAACAATAGCCATATATTTAATATGTGCTAACCTATTTGGCTTATTAGGGTTTACACCGCCGACATCTGACTATAACGTAACCTTAGCGTTAGCAATAATGACCTTTGTAATGATGCATTTTAATGGGATTAAGTCAAATGGTATCATGGGCTATTTAAAAGGCTTCTTTGAGCCAATGCCATTTTTGTTTCCAATTAACATACTAGGAGAAATAGCTACACCAATTTCATTATCTTTCCGTCTTTTTGGAAATATATTAAGTGGTACTATCATAATGGCTCTAATTTATTCGGGTCTAAATAGCGTATCAATGTTTATTACTCCATTTGCAGCACCAGTATTTCATGCGTATTTTGATTTGTTCTCAGGATTAATTCAAACCCTAATATTCGTAATGCTTACTATGTTGAATGTAGCGAATAAAATGGGAGATGAACCAAGTGAAGTTATTAAATAAGGCTTTAATTAAAATTAAAATAAATATTTAACAATACAAGGAGGATGTAAAATGTTACAAGGAATATCAAACGAGGCTTTTGTATTAGGATGCTCAGCAATAGGTGCAGGTATTGCACTAATAGCAGGTTTAGGACCTGGAATCGGTCAAGGATATGCTGCAGGTAAAGGTACAGAGGCAGTTGGTAGACAACCAGAGGCAAAAGGAGACATTATGCAAACCATGCTTTTAGGTCAAGCAGTTGCAGAGACAACAGGTATCTACAGTCTAGTTATTGCTATTATTTTGCTATTCGTTCGACCACTATTAGCAGGACTATAGAATGCAGGAGGTGGGTAGATATACCCATCTCTTTATTGCAACTTATTTAAAGAAGAATTATGGGAAGCCATTTTTATATACTTCAGAGCAAGGAAGGGAGGCTTAAAGCATGGATATTCAAGTAAATGTATTACCGGATCCCGTCAATTTTTTGCTGCAAATTTCAGCTACAATAGTATTGTTTTTAATACTAAGACATTTTTTATTCGGACCAGTTTCAAAGTTTTTGGCGGATAGAAAAGAGAAAATAGCTCAAGATTTAGAGGATGCAAAATCTCAAAGAGCAGAAGCAGATGCACTAAGAAAAGAATACGAATCTAGAATAGACGAAGCAAAGCAAGAAGCAAGGGGCATAGTGGATAATGCTAAGAAGAGAGGCGAAGAGCTAAAGGCTGAGATTGTAGTGGCAGCGAAAACAGAGGCGGACAATGTATTAATCAAGGCAAGAAATGATATAGAAAGAGAAAAACAAAGAACCATGGCTGAATTAAAGTCAGAGGTTGTTGATATAGCTTTGATGGCTGCAGAAAAAGTAGTAGAGAAAAGCTTAGACGAAAAGGCTCATAGTGAAATGATTAAAAAGTTTGTCGATGAGGCAGGGGAAGTACAATGGCGGAATTAGTAGGTAAAAGATACGCAGAAGCTCTTTTTGAGGTAGCCCTAGAACTAGACAAACTAGAAGAATTTAATGAAGAAATCAAATCTGTATCAGAAGTGCTTAAAAGTGAGCCAAAGCTAAAAACCATATTTGAGCACCCTAAGCTTTCAAAGAAAGAAAAGAAGGACATAATTGACTCTATTTTTAAAGATAGGGTTTCTCAAGAAATAGTTAATCTTTGCTACATAATCATAGACAAAAATAGAGAAGCTTATTTATCCGATATAAGCTATGAATACACAAGACTTTCTAACGACAAACAGGGAATAGTAGAAGCAAAGGCTATCACTGCAATTCCTATGGATGATGAAGAAATGAAGAAACTAGAAAATCAATTGTCAAAGAGACTAGACAAAAAGGTTATTTTAACAAATGAAGTCCAAAGTGGCATAATAGGTGGAGTTCTTGTGAAAATAGGCGATAAGATAATAGATGCAAGCATAAAGGGTAGGTTTGAAGAGCTTTACAAGGACCTGAAAACCCAAAGAGTAAGAAAAGGATAGGGGTGAAGAACTAAATGAATCTAAGACCTGAAGAAATTAGCTCAATTATAAAAGAGCAGATTAAAAGATATGAGAATAAGCTAGACGTTGTAGACGTAGGCACTGTAATCCAAGTTGGTGACGCCATAGCCAGAATACACGGACTAGAAAGCTGTATGGCTGGAGAGCTTTTAGAGTTTCCAGGTGAAGTATATGGTATGGCACTAAACCTCGAGGAAGACAACGTAGGTTGCGTTCTTTTAGGTTCTGACGAAAATATAAAAGAAGGCGACATAGTAAAGAGAACCCAAAGAATAGTTGAGGTTCCAGTAGGAGATAGCTTAATAGGAAGAGTAGTAAATGCACTTGGCCAGCCAATAGACGGAAAAGGACCAATTAATACAGACAAATTTAGACCTATTGAATCAAGAGCACCAGGTGTAATAGAAAGAAAATCAGTAACAGAACCACTTCAAACAGGTATCAAATCCATAGACTCTATGATACCAATAGGAAGAGGACAGAGAGAGCTTATAATAGGTGACAGACAAACAGGTAAGACAGCCATAGCCATAGATACTATCATAAATCAAAAAGGACAGGACATAATTTGTATTTATGTAGCCATAGGACAAAAGAGATCTACAGTAGCTCAAATAGTAAATACCCTAGAATCAAGGGGAGCTATGGACTATTCAATCATAGTATCAGCTACTGCAAGTGAACTAGCACCGCTTCAATATATGGCGCCTTATGCTGGTGTTGCCATGGCAGAAGAATTCATGTATCAAGGAAAAGATGTATTAATCATATATGATGATTTATCAAAGCACGCAGTTGCATATCGTGCAATGTCATTACTACTTAGGAGACCACCAGGACGTGAAGCATACCCTGGAGACGTATTCTACCTACATTCTAGACTTCTGGAAAGAGCAGCAAGACTAGACGAAAAATACGGTGGTGGATCAATAACTGCACTACCAATAATAGAGACACTAGCAGGAGATATCTCTGCATATATACCAACTAACGTTATATCCATTACAGATGGACAGATATTCCTTGAGACAGAGCTTTTCTTCTCAGGACAAAGACCTGCAGTTAACTCTGGTCTTTCAGTATCACGTGTTGGTGGGGCTGCCCAGATAAAAGCTATGAAAAAGGTTTCAGGAGGACTTAAGCTTGAACTTGCTCAATATAGAGAGCTTTCAGCATTTGCTCAGTTCGGCTCTGACCTAGACAAGGAAACCGAAGAGAGATTATCCCACGGAGAAAGAATAATGCAAATTCTAAAACAGCCTCAATATAGCCCTATATCTGTAGAAAAGCAGGTAATGGTGCTTTATGCTGTAACAAATAAATATATTTCAGACGTACCACTAAATAGAATAAAAGACTTCGAAAGCGAATTCTTAACATTTATGGAAAACAGCTACCCACAAGTAGGAAAGGGTATAGTTGAAAAGAAAGAGCTAACAGAGGAAGTAGAAGCCGAATTAATTAAGGGCCTAGAAGAATTCAAAAAGAGTTTTGTGTAGTAGGGGCGACCATTGGTCGTCGGTCACGATTCAAAGAGAAAAGAGGTGATCTCAAATGGCTCAATCGATGAAGGATATAAAAAGAAGAATTAGAAGTGTTGGTGGTATAAAGCAGATTACAAAAGCAATGGAGCTGGTTTCATCTGCCAAGCTTAGAAAAGCCAGAGAAAGGCTTGAGATGAGCAGACCTTACTATCAAACATTGATTAGAAGTATTCAAGAAATCCTTTCATCTACAAGAGGAACAAAGCATCCACTGCTAGAAAGGCGTGAAGTAAAGAATAGAGCCTTTATAGTAATAACAGGAGATAGAGGCTTGGCCGGTGGATACAACGGCAACGCAATTAGATTAGCGGAAAGCCAAATAGATAACAAAGAGCAGGCTGTAATATTAGCTGTAGGAATCAAAGCTAAAGACTACTTTAGGAGAAGAAATTACAATATAGCAGGGGAGTTTTTAAATATATCAGAGGAACCACATTTTATAGATGCTAGTAGCATAGGGGCCCTTGCCATAGAGCTATATGAAGAAAGCAAAGTAGACGAAGTAAACATAGTATATACAGGATTTAAAAGCGTAATGTCACAGGAGGCAAAAATCCTAAAGCTATTGCCAGCTGAAAGCATAGGAGAGGATAGTGAAGGAGAAGCAAACAGTCCGAAAATACTAATAGAATATGAACCATCACCAGGAGTAGTGCTTGATTATTTGATACCCAAGTATATACATAGTGCCATATATGGAGCATTAATAGAATCCTCTGCCAGCGAGCAGGGAGCCAGAAGAATTGCCATGGAAGCAGCAACAGACAACGCAGAAGAGATGATAGACGAGCTAGAACTTAGATACAATAGAGCCCGACAGGCAACTATAACACAAGAGATATCGGAAATAGTAGGAGGAGCAGAAGCTCTTAAGTAAAATGCAATAGCAAAGGAGTGAAATGTATGGCTGATAAAAACATAGGTAAAATAATTCAAGTAATCGGACCTGTGTTGGATATAAGATTTGAAGAGGATAATCTGCCACGTCTTCTAAACGCAATTAGAGTAAAAGGAAAAGACGTAGAGGTCGTAGCAGAGGTAGCCCAACATATAGGAGATGACATAGTTAGATGTATAGCCATGTCTTCTACAGATGGACTTGTCAGAGGCATGAGTGCCGAAGACACAGGAAAACCTATAACAATACCAGTAGGAAAAGTGACACTAGGCAGACTATTCAATGTTCTTGGTGAAACCATAGATGAAGGTGAGCCAATAAAAGCAGAGGAGAACTTACCTATTCACAGACAAGCACCATCCTTTGAAGAGCAGGAGACAGCAACAGAAATATTTGAAACAGGAATCAAAGTCATAGATTTAATAGCGCCATATGCTAAGGGTGGTAAAATAGGACTTTTCGGTGGAGCAGGAGTTGGAAAGACAGTTCTAATTCAGGAACTTATTAACAACATAGCCATAGAACACGGAGGACTTTCAGTATTCTCAGGAGTTGGAGAGAGAACTAGAGAAGGTAATGACCTATACTATGAAATGAAAGAATCTGGAGTTATAGACAAGACTGCCCTAGTATTTGGTCAGATGAATGAGCCACCAGGAGCAAGAATGAGAGTTGGTCTAACAGGACTGACAATGGCTGAATATTTCAGAGATGTACAAGGACAGGACGTACTTCTATTCATAGATAACATATTTAGGTTTACACAAGCAGGCTCAGAGGTATCTGCCCTACTAGGACGTATGCCAAGTGCCGTTGGGTATCAGCCTACATTGGCTACAGAGATGGGTGTACTACAAGAGAGAATAACATCAACAAAGAAGGGTTCTATTACATCAGTTCAGGCTGTGTATGTACCTGCTGACGACTTAACAGACCCTGCACCAGCGACTACATTTGCTCACTTGGATGCTACAACAGTTCTATCTCGTGCTATATCAGAGTTAGGAATATACCCAGCAGTTGACCCGCTAGATTCATCATCAAGAATTCTTGATCCATTTGTAGTAGGAGAAGAGCACTATAACGTAGCTCGTCAAGTTCAGGAGATACTACAAAGATACAAGGAGCTTCAAGATATTATTGCCATACTAGGTATGGATGAATTATCAGATGATGACAAAATAACAGTAGCACGTGCTAGAAGAATTCAACGTTTCCTATCCCAGCCTTTTAACGTTGCAGAGCAGTTCACAGGTATGGCAGGTAAGTACGTACCTATTAGTGAGACTGTAAGAGGATTCAAGGAAATACTTGAAGGTAAACATGACAAATTACCAGAATCTGCATTCTTATTTGTAGGAACCATAGATGAAGCTATTGAAAAAGCTAAGAAAATGGGATATTAGGAGGTGTCTAAATGGCAGGTTTTATGCTAGAAATAGTAACTCCTGATAGGAAGTTTTTTGAAGAAGAGATAGACATGGTAATAGTAAGAGGAGTAGAAGGAGACCTAGGAGTCCAAAGGGGTCATATACCTTTAGTAACACCACTTGCAATAGGAAAAATAAAAATCAACATGAATGGCACTTCAAGAATAGCAGCACTAGCTGGAGGATATATAGAAGTTGGCAAGGACAAGACAACTATTATCTCAGATGCTGCAGAGTGGCCTGATGAGATAGACCTAGATAGAGCAAAGGAAGCAAAGGAAAGAGCAGAAGAAAGACTAAAAAGAAGAGGCAACATAGACGTAGCTAGAGCAGAGATATCTCTTAGAAAAGCAGTAAATAGAATCAGAATAGCAGAAGAAAAAGAATAAAAATGGCGCTTATTTGGCGTCATTACAGAGGCGGCCATTGGCCGTCTGTTTTTTTTATTCTTTAAAAAATTTTCAAATTTACTGTGTATAAAACCCCCCATTAGATGTTAATACTTGAATATGAGGGAAGGATGGTTTCACAGCAAAAATGTTTTGTCCCCCTTTACATTTTTGCTTTTTTGAGTCCTTTCCTCAACCTGTATTAAATACTTTAAAATATTTTATATGTCATCCTAAGCGTATGCGAAGGAAGTAGTTATTAAAATGGAGGGTAGTCATGAAAACTATAAAAAATATTATTTTAATCGGACTTATAATGATTATTACGCTAATTAATTTTACATATGCAGAAAAAGAAAATCTTAAAGATGAACAGCTTTTTATAAAAGCATTTGAAGAAACTGGTGCTGATTTTTCTAGTCTAAACCTTAATATTAGTGGAACTATTAACGAAATATATAAGGATGACCATCAACTCAAAAATATGAGGGCTCATATAATAGAAGAACTAGGAGTAGAAGAACTAGAAACAAACCCATATAACGAAGAAGAGTATATGAGCACAAATACAGAGAAATTTAAGAGCTCCCATATATTTGCTCATGGGAGAGATAAAAATAATGCTCAGCTAACAATAATACTCTATTCCTATTTCGATAAGGAAATAAATAGTGGAGAAACAAGCATAGTAGTTGACCTAACCATGGACAAAAACTATGATGAAATAGGTAAAATAATAGAGAAAGTTGACGATTTGTATAAAAGTTACAAGATGAAAGCAGAAATTACCTATTGCATTATTGGCTCATTTGATGCAGAATTGAATAAGGGTCAGATGACCAAAAAAATAACAAAAGCCCTTTCTCTAGCAAAGGGCAAAAAAGTGGAAGGCTTGATTGAGGATGATATTGTAAGCATTTCCGCTTATTCACCAAATTTAGACAAAACTATATACACAGGAAATAAAAAGATGAATTTAAACATTGCACTGAGCTATAATGAATATGAGGGGAAAACATACATAACTATGGGTTACCCCATTATTACAATAGGATATTAAAGAAAGTTAAGAAACGTCATCCTGAGCAAAGTGAAAGATCTCGTACTTAGATAGTGGCGTGACAAAAAATCGCCTAGACAAAATCATAAAGGGAGGAAACGACAAGGTGCCAAAGATAATAGTTGAAAAGAGTCCAGCCTTAAAAGGCTCCATAAAAATAAGTGGAGCAAAAAATTCTACATTGCCAATTATTGCAGCCTCGCTTCTTTCTTCAGAGGTATGCACCCTTGAAGATATACCTGCATTAGACGATGTAGATGTTATAAGTGAAGTACTTGCATCCTTAGGTGTTGACATAAATAGACCTAATAAAAATATATTAGAAATTAATTCTTCAAAAATTATAAATGTTGAAGCACCCTACGAGCTAATGAGAAAAATGAGGGCATCTTTTTTAGTGATGGGACCTTTATTGGCCAGGATGGGTAAAGCAAGAGTATCTCTTCCAGGGGGCTGCGCCATAGGAACCAGACCCATTGATTTGCATTTAAAGGGCTTCAAGGCATTAGGAGCAAACATAGAAGTAGGACATGGATATGTAGAGGCTAAAGCAGATCGACTTATAGGAGACAAGATATATCTTGACTTTCCTAGCGTAGGAGCCACAGAAAATATAATGATGGCAGCCACTATGGCAAAGGGAGAGACCATCATAGAAAATGCGGCAATGGAACCAGAGATTGTAGACCTAGCAAATCTGCTTAATAAAATGGGAGCAGATATCAAGGGAGCTGGCACCAACAATATTAGAATTAAAGGTGTGACTGAGCTAGGTAAGGTGAGACACTCAGTGATTCCAGATAGAATAGAAGCTGGAACATACATGGTAGCAGCTGCAATCACAGGAGGAGATGTCTTAATAGAAAATGTAATACCAAGTCATGTTAAGCCAGTAATAGCAAAGCTAATAGAAGCAGGGGTAAAGATAGAAGAAGGTGAAGATAGCCTTAGAGTAATTGCTAAGAATGGAATTAAGGCAGTAGACATCAAGACTCTACCATATCCAGGATTCCCCACAGATATGCAGTCACAGTTTATGGCACTTATGAGTATAGCAGAAGGTACGAGTATAATGATAGAAACAGTATTTGAAAACAGATATATGCATGTAGATGAATTAAAAAGAATGGGTGCAGATATAAAAATAGATGGCAGAAGCGCAATCATACAAGGTACTAATAAAATGATGGGAGCACCAGTGAAGGCCACAGACCTTAGGGCAGGTGCAGCACTTATATTAGCAGGACTAGTATCAGAAGGAGCCACAGAAATCAGCGACATATACCACGTAGATAGAGGGTACACAGATATAGAAGAAAAGCTTGTAAAGTTAGGAGCTAAAATATATAGAGCAGTAGACTAAAGGACGAGAAATCGTCCTTTTTTTATTGAGTCTTCAGAGTTGAGAAATAGTTAATTTTCATCCTGAGCGAAGCGAAGGATCTTTCTTCATAGTTTTAGATAATCTTCTACAAGTTTTCTATATTTTAGCAGGAATTTTCTTTGTTTTGTAGAATAACAATTAATATGTGATATGCAAACATAATTATTTTAAAGGGAGGATTTTAAATGAATTTTAAGAAAACAAGAATTCTTAGCTTACTAGTTATGCTTACAATGGTACTAGGGCTAGTATTTGCTCCTATGACAGGAGTGTATGCAGAGGAAGCAGCAGATAACGCAGTAACAGTTACAATAGTGCATACAAACGATACACATTCAAGAGTAAGCGATGGAGTAGGATTTGCTAAGATAGCAACAAAAGTTAAGGCTCTTAAAGAGGCTAATCCTAACGTTTTAGTAGTTGATGCAGGTGATACACTACACGGACAGACTATCGCTACAATCTCTAAGGGCGAAAGTATAGTTAAGATTATGAATACTGTAGGGTATGATATAATGACTCCAGGAAACCATGACTTTAACTATGGCCAAGAAAGATTATTAGAGCTTAAAGAATTAATGAACTTTGATTTATTATCAGCAAACCTTGTTAAAGAAGATGGCACTACACTTCTTGATGCATATGTAATAAAAGAAGTTGGTGGATTTAAAGTAGGTTTCTTTGGACTTTCAACTCCAGAAACTTCAGTTAAGACTAATCCTAAAAATGTTGAAGGCTTAACATTTGCTGATCCAGTTGAAAAAGCTAAAGAAATGGTTGCTAAGCTACAAGAAGAAAATGTAGATGCTATAGTAGCATTAGTACACTTAGGAATCGATTCAGAAAGCGTAGATACATCTTATAAAGTAAGAGATAATGTAGAAGGTATAGATTTAATCATAGACGGACACAGCCACTCAGCTTTAGATACTATAGACAATGCTGACAAAGCAGTTAAAATAGTATCAACAGGTAACTATAATGATAATTTAGGTATAGTTAACTTAACATTTGTAGATGGTAAATTAACAACTGTAGAACCTACAGTATTTAGTAAAGATGATGCAGCAGAATTAGCAGAAGACGCTGATGTAGCTGCAATAATTGTTGAAGTTGAAGCAGCAAACAGTGAAATTACATCACAGATAGTAGGAAAAACAGATGTAGAGCTTGATGGTGTTAGAGAGAACGTAAGAGGTGGAGAAACTAATCTTTCAAATCTTATAACAAATGCAATGCTATCAGCTTCAGGTGCTGATATGGCTATTACAAATGGCGGTGGAATAAGAGCATCAATAGATGTTGGTGAAATCACTATGGGAGAAATCATTACAGTTCTTCCATTTGGAAACTATGTAATAGTTAATGAGTACACAGGGGCACAAATATTAGCAGCTTTAGAACATGGAACAGCTAGCTATCCAGCAGTAGCAGGTTCATTTGCACAAGTTTCAGGAGCAACATTTACTATTGATTTAAATGCAGAAGCAGGAGCAAGAATTAAGGATGTAAAAATAGGTGGAGCAGACTTAGACTTAGCTAAATCATACAAAGTAGCGACAAACGACTTCATGGCAGTTGGTGGAGACGGATATACTATGTTTGAAGAAGGCACTCTAGTAGTTGAACTACCAGGTCTAGATGAAGTACTTATAGAATATGTTAAAGGCTTAGATTCAATACCAGCAGAAGTAAGCCCAAGAATGACAGTTATAGCTAAAGAAGTAGTAGAAGAACCAGTAGCTACAACACAAAAATATGTAGTAAAAGCAGGAGATGTACTTTGGAAAATAGCAAAACAATTTGGATTTGCATGGGAAAAAGTTTCTGAGTTCAATAACCTAAAGAACCCACATCTAATATTCCCAGGACAAGAAATCCTAATTCCAGCAAACTAATACTGTAGGGGCGGCCAATTTGGTCGCCCTTTTAGCCTAGAAGGATTTTTTGAACTTATATAGAATATAATAACATATGTGTTAAAAATCTTATTAATTAAAGGGAGGATAAAAAAATGAACTTCAGAACAAAAAAACTATTATCTTTGATAGTAATGTTCTCGATGCTACTAGGCATATTTGTAGCACCAGCAATGGCAACTGAAGCTGATACAGTAAAGATTACCATCTTAGGCACAACAGATATTCATGGTAATATTTACGACTGGTCCTATGAAGATGGAGTAGAAAAACCTTTAGGATTGGCAAGAGTATATTCAGTAGTACAAAAAGTTAGAGAGGAAAACCCAAACACTTTGCTTTTGGATAATGGAGACATCTTGCAAGGCACACTACTTACAGATGATGTATACAATAGCATAAAAAAAGAAGATCCTAATCCAATAATAGCAGCAATGAATTTCATGGGCTATGATTCAATGACACTAGGAAATCATGAATTCAACTTTGGTTTAGATTTAATAGAAAAAGCAGTAAAAGAAGCAGATTTTCCAATATTATCAGCAAACATTTACAATAAGGATGGAACAAGCTTTGTAAAACCATATACAGTAAAAGAAGTAGCAGGAGTAAAAGTAGGTATACTTGGAGTTACACATCCAAACGTAAAAGTTTGGGATAAAGCAAAAGTAACAGAATTAGAATTAAATAGTATGGCAGATGAAGCGCAAAAATACATCAAGATATTAAAAGAAGAAGAAAAGGTTGATATAGTCGTAGGTACAGCCCACGCAGGTCTTGAAGGAGACTATCCAGATGGAGGAGACTCTGCAAGAGTATTGATCGAAAAGAACCCAGAAATAGATGCACTAATAATAGGACACGATCATGTTGACTTACAAGAGCTAATAGGAACTACAGCAGTTGGAGCATCTAAAGACACGGGACTAAATGTAATTAGAATAGATATAACACTTCAAAAAGAAGGAGATGCTTGGAAGGTAATAGAAAGAACACCTTCACTAATAGCAGTAGCAGACTATCCATCTTCAGAAGAACTTAAAGAACATACAAAAGAATTCCACCAAGCAACACTAGAATTTTTAGGAGATATAATAGGAATAGCAGCAGAAGATTTTCATCCAGCACCAGAGGTTCCTGGAATTCCAGAAGGTCAAATAAGAGATACAGCAGTAATGGACATAATCAACAAAATACAGCTAGAAGCTACGGGAGCAGATGTAGCAGCAGCAGCATTATTTAAAACAGATTCAAACCTTAGAAAAGGTGACTTGAACTATGCAAATATATTTGATATCTACAAGTACCCAAACACTCTAATAGGAGTAGAGGTATCTGGAACAGAGCTTAAAGCATATATGGAATGGTCAGCAGCATACTATAACACATATAGACCTGGAGATGTGACCATAAGCTTTAGTCCAAATGTAAGAGCATATAACTATGACTTGTTTGCCGGTGTAGAGTTCAACATAGATATATCCAAACCAGCAGGAGAGAGAATAGTAAACCTTAAGTTAAATGGAAACGAAGTAAAAGATGATGATGTAATCAAACTTGCAATAAACAACTATAGAAATGATGGATTAAAAGGTATGGGAATCATTAGTAATGAACCTTACTTTAATTCTGATCCAAAATCAGTGAGAACATTTATCGCAGAATATATATCAGCACAAGGAACCATAACTCCAGAAGTGGACAACAACTGGAGCGTTATAGGTGCAGATTTAGATCATCCATTGAGAGATTATATAATAGAAGAAATAAAAGCAGGCAATATCAGTATAGAGCCTTCAGCTGATGGTAGAACACCAAACGTTAAACCAATAAACGTATTTGACCTAGCAGCAGAAGGTAAGATACCGGCAGAATTATTGAAAGAACATGGAATAGAAGTGCCAGGCACAGAAGAACCAATCATAGAAGAGCCAGTAGTAGAAACTCCAATAGTAGAAGAACCAGTAGTATCTACAACACAAAAATATGTAGTAAAAGCTGGAGACGTACTTTGGAAAATAGCAAAACAATTTGGATTTGCATGGGAAAAAGTTTCTGAGTTCAATAACCTAAAGAACCCACATCTAATATTCCCAGGACAAGAAATCCTAATACCAGCAAATTAATTCTGTAGGGGCGACTATTGGTCGCCCCTAATATATTGTCATCCTGAGACTAGCAGTATTATATTACTATGGAAGGAACTCGTTTTTCTTTCATATAGCTTATCCACCCTGCATACAATTTAATTAGAATAATTTTTGTAAACAGGGGGATAAGCTATATGAAAAACATTGGAGCATACATAATATTCATTCTCTTTATGACCATACTACTGCCATTGGTGGTAGTAAAGGGCTGTAGTCCGGGTAAAGGAGGAGAGCCATCAAAAGACTCTCAACATAAGATAATAGAGGGAAAGGAGCTAGTAAAGGTATATAACACAAAATCAGGTAGTACAGAAGAAATAGATCTAGAAGAATACCTTAAGGGAGTAGTAGCTGCTGAAATGCCAGCGGCCTTTCACATAGAAGCGCTAAAGGCACAGGCTATAGCAGCTAGGACATACGCATTGTCTAGAATAGACAGATTTAAAGATGGAAATCCAGACCATATTACAGCACCATTATGCACAGGAATCCATTGCCAAGCATACCTAACATTAGAAGAGCTTGAGCAAGCACATGGTAAAGGGTGGACAAAGGAGTATTGGCCAAAAATTAATAAAGCAGTAAGTGAAACTAAGGGTATGGTAGCCACATTTGAAGGAGACCTAATAGATGCCCTCTACCATTCAACTAGTGGAGGAATAACAGAGGACTCTGAAAATGTATTTGCCTCAGCCAAGCCCTACTTAAGATCCGTCACCAGTCCAAATGAAGAGGAAGCGCCAAAATTTAAATCCACCATTACCATGTCATTTAATGAGTTTGTCAAGAAGATTCAAGAATTGGTTCCCAATACAAAAATCACAAAGAAAAACATAAGCCAAATCATAAAAGTAGCAGATAAAAGTGAAACAGGCAGAATAATGAAGCTGATGATAGAAGATAAGATAATAGAAGGTAGAGATTTTAGAGCATCCTTCAACCTAAATTCAACTAACTTTAAAATAAATCTAATAGGAGATAATATAGAAATAGAAACCTTAGGAAATGGTCACGGAGTAGGTATGAGCCAATGGGGAGCCAACTCAATGGCCAAAAAAGGCAGCACCTACCAAGAGATACTCAAGCACTATTATCTAGGAGTGGAAATAAGAGAATTCAATTAAGAATTAAGAATTAAAAATTATAAAGGGAGATTCTTCACATACTTTCAGAATGACAGCTATGATTGTCATCCTGAGCAAAGTGAAGTATCTCTATTTTTTTTATAAAAAATTTTTCCAATACATGTATTAATTTTCTATTATTGGTCACAATATGTAATGGAGGTGAGGCGTATGGACGAGTTTAATAAGGGGCCTAAAAAAAACGAGGGCAAAAATAAAATTAAAAATCCAATAATAAATAAAGTAACCCGTAGAACAAAATCTATTACAGATAAGGATGGATTTTATGTAATCCTTTTTATATGCATATGCATAGTGACGACCACAGCAGTATGGGTATCAAAAAATAATTTTGATAAAGCAAATGGTATACAGGATACTGACTATCTTAAATTAGCAAAGGGCTATTATGATGACATTGAAAACCTCGGTGAAGAAAATAAGGATGTCACATTAATAGAAATAGATGGAGTAACAACAGAAGTAAACAAAGATATATCCCAAGATACAAAAGATAAAGGAGTAGCAGCTCCAGAAGAACAAAAGACAAAGGATACTAGATCACAAGACACCTCTGCAAAAGAAGTAGTAGCAGTGGCCACTATGAGTCAACCAACACTAGGAAATCTAGGAATGGATTACGCAGATAGCACACTTGTATATTCAAAGACACTTGACCAGTGGACTACACATTATGGAATAGACATCAAAGCAAAAGAAGGTACAGCAGTAAAGGTAGTATTAGATGGAACAGTCAAGGCAATAGAAAAAGACACAGATCTAGGCATAGTCATTACTATAGACCATGGAAATGGTCTGGAAACTAAATACGGCTGCTTATCCACAGATGAAATGGTAACTCTTGGTCAAAAGCTCAAAAAGGGCGATGCAATTAGTGGAATAGGTAAAGGAGCAGGAATTGAATTAGTAGAAGGATCACATTTACATTTTGAAGTAATAAAAAACGGAAAAAATGTAAACCCAAAAGATTATTTGCCAAAGTTTAAATAATCTTTGAAAAATAAGCAGTCATCACAGTATCAATAGTTCTAATAGTTTGCAAACCTGCATAAGTATTACTTAAAAAGACTCATATATTCAAGAATACCGTCAAGGGGGGTTAACAAAATTTGAAAGATTATATAGAAGAACGAGCGTTAGAAATTGCAAAATATATAATAAGCGAAAATGCTACTGTTAGGCAAACTGCTATGATATTTGGTGTGAGTAAAAGCACAGTACACAAGGACGTTACCGAGCGTCTACCTAAGATAAACCCTCTTGTAGCAACTGATGTAAAAAAAGTACTAGACATGAACAAAGCCGAAAGACATATCAGGGGCGGCAAAGCAACAAAGATGAAGTATAAAGCAATTAACAACTAATGATGATTATATGCTATTTTATATATAATAATCAGACAGAAAATATTATTTCCAATTGGAAGTAATATTTTTTGTTTTATTTAAACAAAAAAAGAGGAATTTTGGAAAACATCTAGAAATAAACTCTATTAGGATAGCTGTGCTTATAAAGACAATTAAACAATGTCATCCTGAGCGTAGCGAAGGATCTCGTATTTGATTATAAAGGGAAAGGGTGTTATATAAAATGGGTTTTTCACTTAGATCTGACATGGGGATAGACTTGGGGACAGCAAGTATACTAGTATTCGTAAAAGGAAAAGGAATAGTGCTTCAAGAACCATCAGTAGTAGCCATAGATAAAAACACAAATAAGCTATTAGCCGTAGGAGAAGAAGCAAGGAGAATGCTTGGTAGGACTCCTGGAAATATAGTAGCCATTAGACCGCTTAGAGATGGTGTAATATCAGACTATGAAGTTACAGAGCGTATGCTTAAATATTTTATAGAAAAAGCCGCTGGAAGAATGCTCTTCAAGCCTAGAATTATAGTATGTGTGCCAAGTGGAGTCACAGAAGTAGAAAAAAGAGCAGTACTAGAGGCGAGCAATCAAGCAGGAGCAAGAAAAACCTATTTAATAGAAGAGCCTATAGCAGCAGCCATAGGAGCAGGACTTGATATAACAGAGCCAACAGGACATATGATAGTAGATATTGGCGGAGGAACTACAGACGTGGCATTAATTTCCCTTGGTGGAATAGTAGTCAGCAAATCCATAAAGGTAGCTGGAGATAAATTTGACGAAGCCATAGTCAGATACATAAGAAAGAAGCACAATGTAATGGTAGGGGAAAGAAGTGCAGAGGACCTAAAGATAAACGTAGGAACTGCCTACCCAAGAAGCAAAGAAGTATCTATGGAAATAAGGGGTAGAAACCTAGTTACAGGATTGCCCAAAACTATATTGGTCACATCAGATGAGATGCTAGAAGCATTAGAAGAAACAGTAACAGCAATAGCAGACACTGTTCATTCAGTTCTAGAAAAAACACCACCAGAATTAGCAGCAGACGTAGGAAACAATGGACTAGTAATGACAGGTGGAGGATCCCTACTTTGGGGAATGGATAAACTAATCAGTAAAAGAACAGGCATACCAGTACATATGGCAGAAGACCCAGTATCATGTGTAGCAGCAGGCACAGGAAAAGCACTAGAATGGATAGATGTCCTAGAAAATAGCGTACTGACCGATGATCAAAGAAAAAGAAATTATGATTAGGAGATGATTAGATGAATAACTCCATGTATATAGCAGCATCTGCCCTAATAGCAAATCAAAAAAACATAGATGTAATATCAAACAATATAGCTAACATAAATACAAGTGGCTTTAAAAAGGATATAGCCATAACCGAATCCTTCCCAGAGGTGCTCTTAAGCAAGATTAACGATAGATTTGATATGGACAATCATAAGCCATTTACAGGAGTAAATGTAGAAAGAAACGGTGAAGTGTTCACATTAAACATAAACTCAGGATACTTTAAGGTAAGTACTCCTGCAGGTATCAGCAACAGTAGAAGTCTAAGATTTATAGTAGATGAAAATGGATACCTAAAAACATACTACAGGAATATAGACAATGAGCTTAAAACAGACGGAGAAAACTATGTTTTAGGCAACAATGGGCCCATAAGAGTAGAAGATAGAAATATAGAAATAGACAACAGAGGCAATGTCATGTCAGGCGGACAAATAATAGACAATCTAATCACATTTCCGCCACTAAATGTAATAGGCACTACAAGTGGCGGAGTTAGATTTGATAAAATAGCCATAGACTATACATCAGGCATCACAACAGATACAGGAGGCAAGTATGACTTTGCAATACAGGGAGATGGCTTTTTCAAAATCCAGACAGCAAATGGTCTAGCCTACACCAGAGATGGTTCCTTTACAACAGATGAAAATGGACAACTATTAACCAAAGAAGGATATCAGGTATTAGGACAAAATGGTCCCATAGTACTAGGGCAAAGTAGTTTCGCAGTTAGTGAAACTGGTGATATAATAGTAGAAGGACAAGTCGAAAACACTCTAGATATAGTGAATATTGGCAACAAAGAATATCTAAGAAAACAAGGCAATAACCTTTACACTATATTAGAAAACATAGAGCCAGAGGAAAGCATCTTTACAGGACATCTACTACATGGCTACTTGGAAAGCTCAAACGTAAACACAATAAAAGAAATGGTAAACCTGATAACAGCCCAAAGAAGCTACGAATCCAGCCAAAAAATAATCCAAGCCCAAGACCAACTACTAGACAAAGTAGTAAACGAACTAGGAAGAATGTAAAATAGAGTTCGGGGATATTCCCCAGGGAGATAGACCCTCTTGCAAGGGGTGTGTCCCCATACCTTTAGAGTAGAAAGGAGTTAAAATATGATTCGTTCATTACACACTGCAGCAACAGGCATGAAATCCCAACAACTTAACATGGATACAATCTCAAACAACTTAGCCAACGTAAACACAAACGGCTATAAAACTCAAAGAGCAGAATTCAAAGATTTACTATATGCAACAATAAAAAGAACAAACTTAAGAGACGACCTAGGTTCACCAGTTAACCTAGAAGTAGGTCATGGAGTCATGCCTACTGCTTCAACCAGGGACTTTAGAAATGGAAGCCTAACAGAAACACAAAATGACTTTGACTTTGCCATAGATGGGGAAGGCTTTTTCTCAGTAGTACTACCTAATGACCAAGTGAGATACACAAGAGATGGAAGCTTTAAACTTAGCATAGACGGTGAAGAGGCCATGCTAGTAACCTCAGAGGGATATATGGTACTAAGCGAAGATGACGATGTAATATTAATAGAAAACGGCATGAGAGACTTAACTGTAGATAATATGGGATACATAACAGCAACAGATGAAGACGGTGAAATCATTGACATAGGAAGACTTAAAATAGTTAACTTTATGAACCCAGCAGGACTACTAAGCGAAGGCCAAAACCTATACAGTACAACAGTTTCATCAGGAGAAGAATTATTATTAGAAGCAGAGGAAATGGATAGCAAAATAGTACAAGGCTATCTAGAAGCTTCAAATGTTCAAGTAGTAGAAGAAATGGTAAAGATGATAACAGCACAAAGAGCCTATGAAATAAGCTCAAAAACAATCCAAGTATCAGACGAAATGCTTCAAATGGCAAATAATCTAAAAAGATAGAATAAGGTGATACTATGTCTATAATAGATACAAGTGCAAATATGTTAATAAACACAAATCAATACAGCGAAAGCAAGCTAAAGCAAATAGCAGAAAATGCAAATATTAAAAAAGATGATAAAGAGCTATTAAAAGCATGTCAAGACTTTGAGGCTATATTTACAAATATCCTCCTAAAATCAATGCGATCAACAATCCCAGAAAGTGGACTAATAGAAAAAACCACAGCCACAGAAATATTCGAAGACATGTACGACCAAGAACTGGCAACAACCATGAGTAAAGGTAGAAACAGCCTAGGCATAGCACAGTTGCTATACAACCAAATGAAAAAAAATCTGTAATTGACACCCTGAGCGCAAGCCCAGGGTCTATTTTTTTATGTCATCCTAAGCAAAACAAAGGATGTTTGGGGACATTCCACTAATAGATAGACCGTCTTGCAAGGGGTGTGTCCCCCTACCTTAATTACTATAAATGTTGTTGAAAAAAGTAGTATTACATAGTATAATTATAATCCTTCATTCAACAAAGGTCTTTCCTGAAAATATACTGGCATGAAGAAATGAACTTGAAATCATGAGAGCGATTCATTTGATGAATCAGGGTCATACGCTAATCATTCCATACAAGCCTACTAAGACACCAATAAAAATCGGCAGAAGTGATCCATGTCCTTGTGGGAGCGGCATGAAATACAAGAAATGCTGCATGGGGAAAGATGAATAAGAGGTGTAAAAATGAAGAAGAAAACAAGCTTCATTCTATGTGCCTATAAAGCAGAAGTTGAATCAATTAATCCAATTGATAAGTATTTCTGTTATGATTGCTCAAATTGTGGAACTTTTTACGTAGTTAGAGCTTTTAAAGAATATGATAAAAGTGATATACTATTAAACTTATTATCTGGTTTTGCATTTAAACAATCAAAATATGGTGGGATGAAAAAATGCAATTACTCTTAATGGTTATCAGGAAATTTAAAAAAATCATTATATGCCTAAAACAAAAGAAGAATGGTTTGAACAGTTGATGCTTTATTATTAGCTGGGGAGAGCAAATGATCTTAAACATACAGTAACGGTAAATTCATATCCTGCCGTTTGTTATAACATTGATAACCAGGAATTAACAGAATTATTTGCAGAAGCGTTAGATAATAAGTATTTAATATGGGCAGATAATAGAAATGAGTTTGTTCAAGTTACATATTGGGTGTTATGAAAATTGAATTATGAAATGATTGAAAGAGTTCTGTTATATGAAAGATTTCATGTGGTGAAGTCTTTTTTGTGTAAATTCTCACAAATATACTTGAAAAAATATGACATAAGAATATAAAAAAACTTAAAATTATGCTATAATAAAGAATGTGAGTATTCTATAACTCAAATAGAAAAGAGGGAGTTGGCAAAAGATGCAGCAACAAGAGATAATACAACAGAATGACTACGACGAAATATCCTTGAGAGAGCTTATAGAGGCTTTACTAAAAGGCTGGAAGTTAATTGCTATCATAACAGCTATATGTGTTTTAGTAGCTGGTGTATATAGCTTTTATATAATAGAACCTACATATGAAGCAAAATCAGTGCTTATGGCATCCTTAGCAACTGACAAGCTAACTAATGTAAATAGAAGTGGAGATAGTGTAGAGGCAATTCTCAGTACTATATCCACATATCCGGTACTGACTATACAGACATATAAAGAGCAGATCAAGACTCCAAAGGTATTACAACAAGTAATAGATGAGTTAAACCTTACTGAAAAGGGAATATCAAGGTCAAGACTAAGAGATATGATAAGTCTCGAATCTATAAAAGACACAAATTTAATCGAAATAAAGGTGGCCAATAGTGATCCAATATTGGCATCAGATATAGCTAATGCAGTAGCTAGTAGGTTTACTGAATTCGTTACAGATATAACAAAAGATCAGGCCTCTAAATCATCTAAATTTCTTAAAACTCAGATTGATTTAGAGAAGCAAAAGCTGGATGAGGCCTCTTTAGAGCTTAAGAAGTTAATGGCTCAGCCAAGAGGAGTAATAGAGTTATCAAGTGAGCAGGATGCAAAACTAAATCTACTAAGCAAATATAAGGTCGAGATAGTAGAAAATGAAGTTGCGTTAAGCAAACTAAATGCAGGGCTAGCAACAGCACAAGATGAGCTAAATAATACTCCTCAGATACTTGTTACAAACAAATCCGTATCTGAAGACCAGATACTAGCAACCATAATATCAGAAAATAACAATATTCCAGCTACTGAAACGGCTGGCATTACAATGCAAAATGAAGAGATAAACACTAACTATTTAGAGCTTTCAGCAAGAGTTGCAGATTATAAGATGACAATATCAGAAGCAACAAAAGAGCTAGAAATGATGAAAAATAAGATAGATGAAACTCAGGAAGAAATAGAGCTCATCCAATCAGAACTTGCAGAAAAGAAGTACCAGCTTAATTTAGTACAAAGAAATGTAGATATAGCACAGGCAACCTATGATTCTTTTCTGAAGAAATACGAAGAGACTAGAGTAGCAGAAACCACAGAAATGGGAGAGTCTACTATTAACATAATATCTCAAGCCATAGTACCGATTAAACCAGTAGCTCCAAGGAAAATGCTCAATGTAGCTATTGCTGGAGTATTAGGTTTGATGGCGGGAATATTTATTGTGTTCTTTAGAGAATATTGGGAAAAATCGGCAGTTCAATCATAGGAGGTAGCTTAATGGCAGCAAAATCTGCGTCTATAAATAAGGGGAAAGATTCTGCAATTGAATATATTATATTTTGGGGACTGTGTATGTTACTTTTCATAGGTCCATATTTTAGAGGATTGTTTTTTGAAGGAGAGCTATTACCAGCCCAGATATTTTCCTTTTCATTAGCCTTGGTTTGGATCATATATAAGTATAGGGATAAAGACTATAAACTTATTAAATCTAGTATAGATATTTTGGTTCTAGGTCTGATGCTAATGTATTTTATCTCTATCGCATACGGTGTAAATACACGACTTGCGATTATAGAGGCATTAAAATATGGCAATTATTTTGCACTATATATACTAGCTAGGGACTTAATAGGAGAAGAAAAACACCAGAAGTATTTGCTCAATACTATAGTTCTGAGCGCTGTAGGCATAGCTTTTGTAGGTATAGGCTCTGCTATTGGAACCTGGGAATATAATGGAGCAGTTATGGGTAACAGAATAAGCTCAACCTTTCAATATCCTAACACATTGGCTTCATATTTAGCAGCAGTATTCATTTTGATATTAGGTTTAACTATTATGTCAGATAATAAGAAACTTAAAGCATTATATGGTGCATGCTCGTCTTTAATGCTTTTTACTTTTATACTTACTTATTCGAGAGGTATGTGGCTGATTTTGCCTTTATTACTTATATTATTATTTTTTATCATACCCAACAGAAGAAAACTAGAGCTTATTGTCTATACAGCCACTAGTATGATAGTTTCTATTCCTTTAGCTTTTATATTCACTTCTATATTAGCAAAGGGAGTTAGTACAGTGCTATGGATGATAGTCCTTGGACTTATAGTAGCTTCAGCTTTACTTACATACTTAGTATCATTAATATCTCATAAGCTTCAGCAGATATCTATCAAGTTACTCTTTGCCTTTGTAATCGCTATATTAGTATTGTTAGGGGCAGGAGTCTTTGCTGCACTCAATACAACTACAGAACTTACGTTAAGTAATAATACAGATAAAGATAAATGGACTGTTGTTACAAGAAGCATAGATGGTATACTTCCAAACCATGAATATGAGTTAAAGGTTAAATATAGGGGAACAAATATTGAGGACAAGTCCTACATAGGAAGAGTAAGGGTAAATGCAGTTGGCTTAGAGGATAATCAAGAAAAAGCAACAAGCTTAAGCGCTACTCAAATAGACGAACTGCAAGGAGAATTGAATATCTTCTTTTCTACGCTAGATAATACAGAAAGTCTTAGGATTTACTTTGACAACTTCTATGTAGGCACAGATATTACCTATGAAGAGGCCATACTTTATGACCAAGTAGGTAATTTAATAAAGGAAGTCCCATTAAGATATAAGTATATACCAGAGAATATATATAGCAGATTTCAAAATATTAGCTTAAGCGAAAATAGTTCCCAAGCCAGAATAGCCTTTTATAAGGATGCCTTTAAAGTAATAAAGGACTATCCTATATTAGGTGCTGGTGGTGGTGGGTGGGTAACACTGTATCAAATGTACCAATCATACTCATATTCGACTACTCAAGCTCACAACTACTTCTTACAGATGTGGATAGAAGTAGGAATTGTAGGATTAGGACTCTTTGTTGCTTCAATGCTAGTTCTAGTTTATAAACTTTTGAAATCATACAGAGCTACAGAATCAGAGAATAAAAGGCTATTAATTTCAACAATATTTATAGCAGTAGTGGGGATACTTGGACATGCATTCATGGACTTTGATTTATCATTAGTTTCTCTTACAAATATATTATGGGTGTTTATCGGTCTATTATCAGCTAGTACAGTAGCAGTGTCTGCTAAGGATGTAATACCTAATAAAACAAAAATCAAAAATCATAGGCCTAAGTACACTTATATGAATATTGGATTTTCTGTTTTATTAGTTTTAGTAATTATAGGCTCATCTTCACTTATACTGAGCGAATCCTATAAAGAAAAAGGTTTAGAAGCCAATAGTAGACAGGATATTACTGAAGCACTTAGAAATTTTGAAAAAGCATCAAAGCTAGACCCATTTATGCCAGAATACAAAATGGATGTAGGGTCGTTTTACAAAGCAATGTATCAGGTGACCGGCACCCGGGATTATCTAGATAAAGCAATTGAATCTGTGGATAAAGGACTAAATCTAGCAAGTTACAACTCAAATCTAAATGCAATAGGAAGCTCATTTTTTATGAGCATAGGCCAGGTAGATAAGTCACTTGAATTAATAGAGAGATCAGTAGATACTCAACCCATGAGAACTGAGATGTATGTTCAAAAAAGTGATGCTTATTTAACTGCATTTTATCATTATATAGATCAAGGGGATATGGACAGGGCTAAAGAAATCGTAGAAAAGGGCTATGGTGTAAAACAACAGATCATAGATATCAATTCTACAGCCCTAAGACCTTTAAAATATAATGAAGACTTATTATATAAAATAGGATATATGCAATTCAATCATGAAAACCTTAGCAGTATGGAATATGCTATAGGCGAAAACTATTCCCTTGACTTTGCATATTACTTTGACTTAGATATAAATAATGATGGCAGGATAGATAAATTAGCAACTAGGAGCGCTGAGGGTGGAAATATAAAGTGCGAGACATTAGAAGAGTTTGATAATACCTATAATAGAATAACTAACGATGAAAGCAAATATGGAATAGTATATACATCTGGATTAAAATTAGAACCAGAGACTGAGTATAAGGTTGTGTTTAAAGCGAGAGGAAATGTAAAGGAAGACACCTTTAGATTCTATGTATATGATGGTAATGCTGAAAAGAAAACACAGGCTGATTTAAGAAACATAGGCCTTAGCCATGATTGGAATATTTATGAACTTAACTTTACAACAGATCCTGACATTGAGCCAGGAACTCAACAGCTAAGGTTTCAGCATAATGGAAATGACGAAGGATTTATTGATGTAGAAGAAGTTATTATATTTAAGATACATTAATATATATCTTGCTTGTTAACTATTGACCTTCTAGCCATATGACTAGAAGGTGCTTTTGAAGGGAGTTTTTGTTATGCAAAAAAAAGCTAGAGTATTCTTCTTGGTTATTTTAGATATTGTTTTAATTAACCTAGCATATTACTTAGCGTTATATTTGAGGTTTGATGGAAAGATAGATTTAAACTATTTGAAAGTATATCTAGACAATGCACTAATAATTACTTTTTTAAAGATAGTAGTATTTTATTACTTTAAATTATATAGAAGTCTATGGAGATATGCTAGTGTTGATGAACTGTTAAATGTTGTAGTAGCCTCTATTGTAGCAAATGCAGGAGTCATTAGCTTTTTACTTGTAAGACAGACTTTTCTTCCTAGAGGTGTATATGCTATCACTACTATATTGGACATGCTATTAATAGGTGGGGTCAGGTTTAGCTATAGGACTCTTAGAAGAGTTAAGGGAAACGGCTTTAGTAAAGGAGATAGCTTTAAGCATATAATGATAATAGGGGCTGGAGATGCAGGGGCCATGGTTATTAGGGAGCTTAAAAACCATACACAGCTTAACAGTAGACCTGTAGCCATAATAGATGATGATTCATTAAAGAAAGGTCAAAGAATAAACGGAGTGCCTATTATGGGACAAAGAGTAGATATAGTAACCATAGCAAATAAAATGGATATTGATGAAATAATAATTGCCATACCTTCTGCTAGTAAAAGTGAGATAAGAGATATTGTAAGCGAATGCAAGAAAACAAAGTGTAAACTAAAAATATTACCAGGAATGTATGAGCTTATAGATGGCAATGTTAGTATAAAAGAAATAAGAGATGTGGAGATAGAGGACCTTTTAGGAAGGGATGAGGTACATCTTTATCTTGAAGATATAAGCGAATATCTAAAGGGGAAACGAGTTTTAGTTACTGGTGGTGGAGGCTCTATTGGTTCGGAGCTTTGCAGACAAATTGCCAAGTTTGAGCCTAATAAACTCTGTATTCTTGACATATATGAGAACAATGTTTACGATTTGCAGATTGAATTAAAGAGAAAATATAAGGATTTAAATCTAAAAGTTTTTATTGCCTCTATAAGAGATAAAAAAAGAATTGATGAAATAATGGAAGACAATAGACCTGATGTTATATTTCATGCTGCAGCTCATAAACATGTGCCTTTGATGGAGGATAACCCTAAGGAGGCTATCAAGAATAATGTGTTTGGTACTTTAAATCTAGCACAAGCTGCTGATACATATGGGGTAAAGCGATTTGTTATGATATCTACGGACAAGGCCGTAAATCCAACAAATATTATGGGTGCTTCTAAGAGGATTTGCGAGATGATTATTCAGTCAATAGATAAAAAAAGCGAAACTGAGTATGTAGCTGTGAGATTCGGCAATGTACTAGGCAGCAATGGAAGTGTTATCCCACTATTTAAAAAGCAAATAATGGAGGGTGGACCTGTTACAGTCACTCATCCAGATATTATTAGATATTTCATGACTATACCTGAAGCTGCTCAGCTAGTGATACAGGCAGGGGCAATGGCAAAGGGTGGAGAAATATTCGTTCTTGATATGGGAGAACCAGTGAAGATAATAGATTTAGCAAGGGATCTAATTAGACTTTCGGGCTTTGAGCCTGATGTAGATGTTCATATTGAATTTACTGGGCTGAGACAGGGCGAAAAGCTCTATGAAGAGTTATTACTTGATGAAGAGGGTATGAGCTCTACTGGACACGATAAGATATTTATTGGGAAGCCAGTATTTACAGACTATAAGCTGATGATAAAATCTTTAGAGACATTAAAGGAATTAATAGATACTAGCGATTGCAGCAGTCTTAGGGACTATGTTCAACAAATAGTACCTACATATCATATAAACAGTACAGAAAGTACACTAGAGGGTTTTAATGGAGCCTGCCAGGTTGGCGCAGGCTTGGATATAGAGTGATTCCATGAAGGAGAGGCTAAAAGCCCCTCTTTTTTTGTTTGGTGCCAGGCACCAAATTTTCGGCACCAAATTTTCCACCAAACTTTCCTTTTCCCTGGTGCCTGGCACCAAACTTTCTGGCACCAAATTTTCTATATTGAGAAATACTTGTCTATGATATAATTAGTATATTATAGGTTTACAGGTATCCTAAAACCTGAATATACTACTTAAGGTGATTACTACATGATATTAGCTATTTATTTTTCTATCTTGTGTATTGTTATATGGTCCTCTAGAAAAGCAAGGGATAAAAATATTGAAAGGCTTGTTCTTTGGTCCTACAATTACATATTTGTTTTTGGTATTTTTTTAGTGCTAGGGTATCTAATGCAGACAAATATGGACTTAAAAGCAATGGTTTTGATCATATTTAATGCTCTATATTTAGCACTTAAGGGAGTTGCTTTTGATTTAAGCTTTCAAAGGTTTAGAGAAGTATATCATATTCTTGGCGATGAGCAACTGATTGAAATACAAATATGGACAATCCTGCTTATTTCATCATTAAATACCGCTGGTACTCTTAGTGTTTTTCTTCTTTCTGACAAGATACACAAATTTAAGCTTTGGTACATATATAATAAACAGCCTAACAAGATATTGATTGTTGGGGACATTGTCAGTGCCCATGCATTGATTGACGATATATCCAGTAAGGCTGATTTTAAGGATAAAGTAATAACATATTATACAAGGGAAGAAGTGGACCATAAAGCTAAGAATTTTGGGAATGTAAGAGTAAAAAAATTGGATGATTTTCTAGCTGATAATCCCATTAACAATGGGAAACCATCTCACCAATACCATATTGTTTTATTACTAGAGGACAAAAACGAGAATATTGAATATTTAGGAAAACTGAATAGTATTGCAAAAAATATTGAAGACAATTCACATGGCACGGAATTTAGCAATATTAACATTACTGTTTTTTGCGACAATGAACAGCTTCGCTTTCAAAACTTGAAGGATATAAAGTTAGATACATATTTAGTATCAGAAGAACAATTAGTAGTAGATAAGTTAAGAGAAAAACACTCACCTCTTGTAGTTTTAGAGAAAAACAATGAGTTCTATGACAAGGATTCATTTAATCTAGTAAAGGAACCATATTCAGCTTGTATAATTGGCTTTGGTGACTTAGGTCAAGAGCTACTCTTAGCGACCTATGAAAACTCAAGATTTTTAAGGGAAGATTTTTCAGAGGCACCTTATAGAGCATTAGTTATAGACGAAAACATGAAAAGGCTAAAGCAGGATTTCCTAACGGATGTTCCTTATTTTGCCCATAAAAACTCCATAGAGTTTTGTGATACTGCTATTGGAACCGAGGAGTTTTACCAAGTAATTGGAGACAAGCTAGCTCAGATTCATCAATTTTTCATAGTAACAGGTGATAGCAATCAAAATGTCAAAACTGCACTTAAGCTAGACCGTTTCATACAGAATAGAGAATTAAAAAAGGACAAGCCTGAAATTATATTCTTCGTTAGAGATAAAGAATATGACCAAGAGGTACTGACTTCACAAAGTCATATGCTCTATGCCATAAATATGTTTAAGGATATATATACATATGATAACTTGATTTTAAGAAAGGCTGATGAGCTAGGTAAACAAGTTCATGAAAACTACAAGAAGAATGTAAAGGACAAAAAAGTGAATCAGTGGAGAGAATTAAGCGTTTTTACTAAGGACTCTAATCGTGCATCTGCTAGAGATACTGTAAACAAACTAGGCTTAATTAACAATAATAACACTGGTGAGGATATATATTGGAAACTAGCTATGTATGAGCACTATAGATGGTGTGGATTTCATTATGCACGTGGATGGACTCCTTTATTGGCAGAGGAGCTTACAGACCAAGAGAAAAGCAACAATATAGCAAAACGAGAGAATGAAAAGAAGCATTTATGTCTAGTTAGCTGGGATGAATTAGCTGAACTACCTTGTCAAAAAAGCAAGACTGCATTTCAAGAATATGATTATGAAGTGGTAGCTCAGTTACTTAAAAACATTAATTAAGGAGGATAAAAATGGGTTTAAAAAAAGAATATGTAATTGATTTCTTTAAGTTAAGGAAGGAAACAAGAAAAGCCAATGATTATGAGATTTATTTGAAAGAGGCAATAGCTAATTTTCTTAAGGATGAGAATAAAGAGACTGCATTTGATGTGTATGTAACTTTTTTTGATAGTTATAAAATTTTGTTGCAGGGGAAAAAGAACTTTATTGACCTATTAGATGTCTTGAAAAGCTATGAAGAAAACGCTGCTACTCTAATTGACAAGCAGAGAGATCATTATGTCCACTCAGTTAATGTATTTGTTTTAGGTTTAGCTATCTATGCCCAAAATAAAAACCTTAGGACTATTATAGAAGAGGATCATGAGAAGAATAGTAAAAGTAGAGAAAAATATGAATCATCTAGGAAGGAGTTTCTATTTAAATGGGGAATTGCCTCTCTTTGTCATGATGTAGGATATCCTGTGGAAATTACCAACAATCAAATCAAAAAATTTATCAAGTTAGTAAGTGATGTTGATGGTGAAAATAAGAGTGCAGATCCTTATTTAGCATTTAAAGACTTTGAGGTGTTAAATAGGGTGCCTACTATTTCTATAGATGATAATTCAATAGCAGATTTAAATCATATTGACCCTAATAAAGCATTAGACTTATTGAGCTATAATATACAAAGCAGGCTTGGGACAGATTTAGAGACTACTAAGAAGTACTTAAGTGACTTCTTAAGCAATATGCAAAAGTTTGGTTTTGTAGACCATGGATTCTATAGTTCAATTATATTATTGAAATGGTATGGTCATATGCTTCAAATGAGTGGGATTAGTTCCGATGTTTTATATAACGAGATAGTAGATGCTGCAGGAGCGATTTTGCTGCATAATTATTATAAAAATGTATTGATGAAGGAGCCATTTTCACTAGGAGCCTTAACTCCAGAGAAGCACCCCTATGCTTATCTATTGATATTATGTGATGAATTACAGGAATGGAATCGTGAAGCCTATGGAATTGAAGACAAAAAGAGGGTTCTTGCTGATGGGTCTAGACTTAATATGACAGAGACTCAGATGGCAATTACATATTTAGCACCAAAGGGAGCCATGGAAAGAGGTTTTGCTGAAAAGAAGGAAGCTCTATTTAACAGTGTTATCGATATTAAGGCTCTATTTAAAGATGGTATTAAGGTGGAATGCTTGGCAGGTTCTGATTTATATATAGAAACAATCCAAGAACAAGATGTCAAGATAGCTCCAAGACCATTACTTATAAATATTGAAAAAATTGCTAAGTCAATTCATGCTGATTATAACAAAAACCAAATTGAAAGAAATCCAGATATTGAACTAAAGCACCCTACTTGGGAAAGCCTACCTGAAGACTTGAAGTATTCTAATATACGTCAGGCAAGAACTATAACTGATAAACTGAGGTATCTAGGATATAGTGCATCTGAGGAGAATGAGGGAGGAACTGAGATTAAGGAATTGGAACCTTCTCAGATAGAGTATTTATCCAAGATTGAGCATGATTCATGGGTAGATGAAAGGAGCAAAAATGGATGGACCTATGGTGAGGCAAAGGATATAGATAATAAGATTAGTCCGCACCTTATACCATATGAGGAGCTTACAGAGGATGTTAAGGAACTTGATAGGGATACAGTGAGGAACATTATTTCATTATTAAATACCATTGGATTAAAGGTGTACAAATAGTTCAAAGGAGGCAGCTTCTAATGGCAGAGCACAAAAATACACTTAAATGGCAAAATGTTTATGTTTTTATAAGCAGTACATTTAATGATATGCATGCAGAACGTGATTATTTGATAAAAAGCGTTTTTCCTAAACTTTCAGAATGGTGCATGGAAAGAAAGCTACGGCTCGTTGATATTGATTTAAGATGGGGAATCACAAGTGAAGAATCGGACAGCTTAAACAATAAGGTAGTTGAAATATGTCTAGATAATATTGATAAATGTAGACCTTTCTTTCTTTGCTTCCTAGGCCAGAGAAGGGGTTGGGTGCCAGAAAAGGAGGACGTTGCTCTTTCTACCTATGAGAAGATTGTAGATATAGACGGATCCATAGGAAAAAGTTCTGTAACAGAGCTTGAAATAATGCATGCACTGATAAACCCATTTGAAATAAAAGATAGCAAAACAGGTAAAGTAACAAAACACAAAAGAGTGAGAAATGCTCTTTTTCTATTTAGAAACTCTAGTTATTTGGATGATATGACTAATTCCTATGGTCCATTATTAAATATTTATACTAATGCTTTAGCTCAGTCTCCAGAAAAAGAAGATCAGATATTGGAGTCATTTAAGAACCAATTAAAGCTAGGTACAATGGAGCAAGTTCATAAATCAATGTATGAATGGAATGAGTATTGCTGTGATTTTGATAAGAATCAGAGGACTCCAGAACTAAAATCGGACAAGCTTGGAGACTCCCTGTGTCAGGGAAGGCTAACTAATTTCAGAATTAAAGATGATGCCTTCACAGACCTTAAGGATTATATATTTGAAGGTTTGACTAAGGCAATTGAAAAGGAGTTTCCTGAGAATTGTAGCGAAAAAATGGATATGAGCGGAGATGATGAATTAGTCCAGCAGGAAGAATTCCTTCACAGAAATCTCCATCAGTTTGTTGGGCGTAATGAAGAGGTAGGACAGTTATTAGAATATGTGGGTGGGGAATCTAAACAACCACTTTTAGTATATGCTAATGCAGGTGTTGGAAAGACAGTCCTAATGGCTAATATTATAAAATTGTTGAGTGAGCGTGGAGAAAGAATCTGCTACCGTTTTTGTGGAGTTGGGGATAAAAGCATTCGCACTCAGGATTTGTTATCAAGTATTGCAGAAGAATTACATGCTGGTAATTGCTTTGATACTGACAAAATAGAAAATGAAATGGATATGTCAATAACTGGTCTCATTAATCAGCCAAAGCAATTAATTAGATTCTGGAAAAAGATAATGAAGTGTCTAAAAAGCAAGATTACTATTGTGATTGATTCTGTAAATGAGCTAGAGGAAACCCTAGACAGTATGGCTTGGATTCCTAATGAACTTAGTGCAGACAGTAAAATGGTCATAAGCTGCAAAGCCCTAGATAATGAAAAAGGATTCCTACGTTTTCAAAACAGATTCAACAATCTAATGGAACTCAATAGTTTTTCTTCATTGGATATAAGAGAGCAATTGATTGACGAGTTCTTAGCTACTTATTTGAAAAAGCTTAGTGATACGGATAAAAATGAATTGTTGAAAATTGATGCAACAGAGAACCCCTTATATCTTAAAATTTTATTATCTGAGCTTAGGATTTATGGATCATTTGATAATTTGAGACAGGAGATATATGATTTTGGGGATACAAGCAAGAGTGCATTTAATAAAGTACTTAGACGGATGGAGGAAGATGCAGACTATATTGAGAAGGGTGTTTATAATGCAGATATAGTTAAGGGTCTATTTGGACTAATGGCTTATTCTAGGAACGGATTAGAGTCTAAGGAGCTCATAGCAGGGATTGGATTTAGTAAAGGTCTAGATCCAGAAAATGAAGCAATTAAAGAGAAGATGTACGAATATATCAGACAGATGAGGGATTATCTTGTATACCATGGCAAGAAATTGAGTTATTTTTATGAAAGTTTTAAGCTGGCAACACAGGAAAGATACCAATCTCAGAAAAAAGAGTTCCATAGTTGTCTAGCAAAGGTATACAGGAACAAGCTAAAATTCAATGAAGAGGATAGGATAAATGCCGAAACTGTAGCTGCCTATAGGGAGCTGACTTATCATCTTCATGCAAGTGGTCAAGACGACGAAATAGAGAGGATTCTTTTAAATTACAGTTTTTTATATAACAAAATTAGAATCTGTGGAATTGATGAGCTACTACTGGATTTTAATTATATAAGTGAGCAGAATGAAGCCATTGTTCAACTTCAGAATGCATTGGAAAGATCTAAGCATGCCATTGATATATCTGTATTGGAGCTACCCACCTTTTTATATCTATGGCTAGGAAAGATTACTAACCAGCAAATCAGTTCTTTGTTAAAGGACCTAGAGGGACAAACGAACTTTCCTTGGCTAAAGCCTTTATCTGAGTATTGTCATAAACCTGAAAATATAAATAAGGTTAGCAATATCCTTATTGATGAGCCTGAGGATGAATATATGGAATATGATATCTGCCATGATTGGCAGGTAATAGAAGATAGCTTATATATACTTATCAACAGATCTGAAGAAGTATCAATTTTAGAAATATGGGATTTGAAACCTTCTATACACCTAAAGGAAAGGATTTGGCTGTCAGAGAGAATATTGTTTAAAAATAATTATCATGACTATGATGGGCGATTTTCACTTGAAGGGAATTACTTAAATTATAGTGTGGGTAGCCATTACGACTTTATTAAGTATCGTATAGATATGGAACTCGGAGAAATAGAATCCCATAAAATTATGCATAGGAAAAACAAATCTGTCAATAAGCAAGCAAAAGATCTAAAATGGGGAATGGAGTTTACTACTGTAAAAGAAGATAAAAAAATTGCACTAGGATGGGATTATTATTTAGAAAAAGATGATAAAAACGACATTACAGTATACGACATGACCAATGGTGAGCTTCTTTGTATATTGAAAGGACATAGGAATCATATTCTCTATATGGAATGCTACAAGGATGTCATTATTTCAGTTAGTGCACTAAGCCAAGAGGTGGATATTAGTGAAGAAGAAAGACAAGACCAATGGAGCTTTATTGGTAAAACCAAGAAAGAAGTGCATGTTGATATACAGCTAATTTTTTGGGATAAGAAGTCTGGGAAAAAGCTAGAAGAGTTGAATGGTGTTAACTATTACTCATATAAGGATGGCTATTTACTTACAATGGCTCCATCTGCTTTAAAAATTTGGGATTTAAACACTATGGAGCTTATCCATGAGTCTGGCTGCACTATTAAAAACACCCATGGCTTAAAAAGATTACATATGGAAGGCACTAAAGAGCTTCTGGTCATCAGTGATAGAGCAGGATTATTGTTAGTATATAATAAGCTTACACATAAAATGACAAAGCCTTACAGAATAATAAAAGAGTATTACAAAGGAAGAGAAGAATCCTTTAACAGTAGAAAAATATGTGGAAATTATCTTTATGTTGAATTAGAGGATAGGGATGGGGCTAGTAAGTATCCTCGTGTTGACATGTGGAATATGCTTACAGAGGAATGTGTCAACTCTATAGAGTTTGATGGTCTAGATTGTGAGATTTATTACAGCACTTGCAAGGATATGGGTATGGTTCAGGTTTTTGAATTTGAAAATTCCTGGAGTATTATTGACAAAGAAGAAGGAATCATAAAAGAGAAAATATATAGGAAGCTGAATTACAATGACTTTATTCCTAAAATAGCTATATCAAAGGATATTGTTATTACGGAAAATGAAAGCAGTAAACTGGAGATTTCCCTTCTTTCTCATACACAGGCCAAGGGATTTTATGCAGTGTCAAGAGTAGAAGTTGATGAAAATATCATATATATAGATGATGATCTTCATAATATGAGAGTTTGGGGAAAGTATCTTAAGGGAGAAGAGTTTTCATGTAGCTTTCCTATTCCATGTAGCTATACTACTGGTGGCAGAGATTCTTCAGATTATTTTAAAGTTGATGATGACTTATTGATAATAGCTAACCTTGAGAAAGACCGAAATAAATTTATTTGCTTAACAGAATCATATGATAAATATGGAATGAGAAGCTGGGAGGAAGGTATACGCACAAAAAATGAAAATTATCAAAAACATGAATGCATAGAAAATGATATTTTTCAACCTTATAGTGCTGAAGAAAATGTTGGTTTTTTCGGATGGCCATTGAGAAATACGTCTAAAGGCAGTACATTCGAGTTTGAGGAAAGATTTTCGATATATTTAGATAATATAATTGTCGAGGTATATAAGAACAGGATAAAGGTATTGCAGCAACCTATGACTCTTAACCCCACAGCTTTGTTTGAAGAAGACTTAGGCAGGGAAATTACTCTGCCACCAAATGGTCAGGCTTTTAGATTAACAAGATTTCATAGCAGACATAATCGTATATATCAAATATTAGATAATGAAGTTTGTATTTTTACACCAGAGGGAGATATTAGGCTACATATTGATAATTTTAAAATTGAGTTCAAAGAACATCCTGATTTTATACCTGCAGGTAAGAATGGCATCATAGGTGAGTATACATATAAAAATTATAAGATATGGGTGTTAAGGGATAAGATACACGTGTGGGATTATGAAAAAAACAGATGTATTTATGAGACTAATCACAACATGTTGGATAATGGAAGCAAAGGCATAGCAATTAGAGGTTATGGAGATGGAAAGATATGGTTTATGAACACTAAGAGCATTTGTGTTCTGGATTTATCTGATGGCAAGTTAAACTGTATGAAAATTGAAATGCCCGAACACATAGAGAGGAAAAAGGAACGCATAACTTATCTAAGATGCTATAAATATGTGTATATCTGGCTATTAGAAGACGATTTATATGCCTGGGACTTCCAGCAGAATTGTCCTATTTTTGATGAAGTAAATATTGAAGGTATTTTAAGAGATGAATGTAGAGCCATCGAAGAAAATCAGGAGTTTATTACCTACAAGTTTTCAGAGTCAGAATTTACGTTAGATATTCTGACAAAATCTATAACTGTGAAGAAATATTATCCTGAACATCTATTGAAAACTAGGACTCCTGTTAAAATATTTGATACTAATTATTCATTTAAAATATGGGTTTTTGAGGATGTACTTCATATCAGAGATGAGATGAGCAAAGAGTGTTTGTTTGAAGGAGAGCATGGGTTAAATCTTGATGAATTAGTAGCAGAAGATATGGAAATTCTAGCGCTTTTAAATGAGATTTGGATATTAACCTATGGAGGAATCATCGTATATAACAGAGTGTCTAGTTCCATTAGAAAATCTATTTCCTATATAAAACCAAAGTATCTAAAGGAAGTTCTAGAACAAAGGCTTGGACACCAGACTATTACTCAAATGAAAGTAGAATTAAAAGAAAAGTTTACAGCCGATAAAATATCTGAAATCACTCAGGATGGGATTATATATATTGATATAAAGACACTAGAAAACCTTATACTTTCTATTCCAGTAAGTTTTCATAATGTATTAGACAATGGAAACCTGCTCATAATGAGCGATGGCAATATCTATGAAATGGAACTGAAGCATGGTGCCGAAAACCTAACTTTTTAAGTCTAAGGCGATGGTGTCAAGTACTACCAAGAAATTCAAACTATGGGGACGGTACCCGTGGTTTAATGAGTGGCTGCAAGAAGAAAATCTGAGCAATAATTAGAAAAATAAGAGGATTTTTGTAGATTGATGAAGAAATAGTTGATACTAAGATAAGATTAAATAAGACAGCTATAAAATGAAAGGTAGGTAAGACAGAATGAAAAGAGTAATACTATTAAGTTTAATGTTAGTGCTATTATTAACAGGTTGTGGTGGTTCGCCAATAACAGAAGAGCAGGCTACTGAAAAAATGATACAGGAGTTAGACAAACAGGTAGACAATGGAGATATTTTAGGATATGAGTTTGAATATTTAGAGGATTCAAGGGATACTGGTAAAGATTATGATAGGCACCATTTTAAAGTAACAACAGAGATGCCAGGATACCCTACAGCTAGAAAAGCACATCAAGAAATAAATACATCAAAATCAAGGTACGAAGAAGTAAAGATTATGTGGACAGCATTTGTTAAAAAAGATGGGAAATGGGTATATAATGGGGTGCTTGGAAGTTCTTCTGACAGAATAACACCATTAGAAACACCATCAGCATATGAAATGTCATTTATACTTGAGGAAGATTATTTAAATGCTCAATATAACAACGGAGAGTTCGTATCCACAGGAGAAAACACAGGTTATATAGAGTATGATGTTGTATTAAACGACATACTAATTAAAGAATCTGGTAAGATAAGATATCACTTTGAGTTTAATGGAGGACGACCACACTGGTTTGAGACAGATAAAGAAATAGTTGGTAAGTGGGATGCAGACTATAGTGGGTTAGTTAAAAATAAAAATTTCAAATATACAAACGATAACGGTGTAACTACATATATGAAAGCCAGATTTAATGAAGAAACTAAAGAATTATACCTAGAAATGGTTCAAAACAGACATGCTATAGTGTGGAGTGATGAGGGAATAACGTGGAGTGGAAAGCTATCTGAAGATAACAATAGGCTGTTCATAGACAATAAGGGTCAAACAAATGTAACAATATCAGTCTACGGTTCTGTTTTACAATTAGGGAGTGTAAAATTCGAAAGATATAAGTAGAGGATTAGTACCGGACACTTGAGTTATTGGATATTGGGAAGAACTGAATTTTGATATGGTTTTAGGACTTCTGTTACATGGAATTATTTCATGGAGCAGGAGTCTTTTGATTTTAAAGCATGGTGCCAGGCACCAATCTTTTGGGAACTTACTATCAAGCCTATATCAGATAGGCATTTAGTATGGGTTTATTGTCAGGAACAGATGATAAGGGTACTTTTGCACCAAAAGTTACTGCAAAGAGGGGAGAAGCTGCAGCCGTAGTAAGAAGAATGATAGAGCCTTCTGCAAGAGCAAGTGTATACTTCTCAACACCAGCACCAGTAATAGACCAAACCCAAGGTGCAATCACAATCACTGAGTATCAAAAATCAGAGAGAAGATTAGCAAAAGCTGGTGATATAGTAGTAAAAGCGGATGGTACTTTCAATTATCAATTATCCAAAGATAATAACTGTTATGGTCTGAAAACAACCAAGAATGGATGGGTTTAGTAAATCAGACTATGACATCACAGGGTATTCAAATGATAAAGGATGCTAATGGAATAAAACAAATAAGATAAAAGAGGCTATGGTGTTTAGGGAAAGAAGTCTTGAACCTAACCATAGTCTCTTTTGTTCATATGGATTGGTGCCAGGCACCTAACTTCTGTGGATTGGCATGGATTGGTGCCAGGCACCTAACTTCGAATGATGTCGTCTCCTTGTATTATTTATAGCGAGCCAAAATACAGGAGGCTCTACGTGATGCTCAGTGCGACTATTTGACTATATTTTTAAACTTTTCAATAGTAGTATTCGGGCTGATAGCCATTCTTTGAAGCTCTAGCTTACTTGAATCTTTACTTACATACCCACTCTTCACAGTAAAACCCATTTCGTATCCCAAATCCTTAATATACTCCAGGGTTTTATTGTTATATCGGCCATAAGGAAAAGCTATGTAATTAGTATTATAAATTTCTTTATTCTTCTTTAAATCTGCTATTACTTCATCCTTTGAAAGTGCAAGTAATAGTGGCATGTTATTTTCATCTTTGTTGTGTAAGTTATAGGTATGACATCCATATTCAAAGACATCCTTATATTTATGATCTTCACTTAAGGATATGACTTGTGTGTTTTCAGGGCTAAATGGTTTTTGTGGATGTATAGACATTCCTGCTCTCATAAATATTGCACCTTTAAATCCGTACTCTTTCATTATCGGATAAGCATAGACTGCATTACTTAGATATCCATCATCGAATGTGATGACCACTGTTTTTTTAGGGAGTTCTATAGTCCCGTCTAAGAAACCTTGTAGCTCGTCAAGGGTAGCTGTGAAGTAGTCATTTTCATAAAGATAATCCATTTGCTCTTTAAAGCTTTCTTCAGATATGACACTTCCGTTATTTTCCCATCCAAATTCCTTTATCTCTTCTTCCTTAAGAATGTGATGATATAAAAGAACAGGAATCCTCTCTGCTTTTTCAGGGCTTAGTATATTAAAGAGTCTCAATATTTCATTTCTTTGTCTTTGGTTCTCTTCATTTTGAAGGGAAAACTTTTCATTTATCTTCGTAAGCTCACTACTAAAGCCTTCATGTCCATAGCTAGTAAGACTAAAAGATAAAACTAGTAAAATAATTAATAAAAAAGTTAGTTTCTTCATGCAATCCTCTCCTTATATCATAATACTACAAATTATAACATATTTCTTCCTTGAGCTCCATAGAAAAATACAGCAGGAAGTGCTGTGGTGCCAGGCACCAAAGTGAGGCACCAAAGTGCTGAGAAATTTTATTTGTATTTAAGATAGAAAAATAGAAGGAAAAGATTGTATTATATAGAATGTATTATGTAATAGAAAGCTGGTGCCAGGCACCTAACATGAGGCACCTAACATGAAGCAAATATGAAGGAGGTTTTCATATGGAAGAAAAAATTATTATGCAAGGTCTTGCCAACAGAATTAAGGGTACATTTAATGTTCAGAATGGTCATGGGATACTAACTAATCAGAGATTTATTTATTCTAAACATAATCTTGCAAAAATAGCCGTTATGGGCGTATTAGTAAACCTTACAGAAGGGGATTATGAGTTCCATATTCCTGTAAGCGAAATAAAAGAAGTAACTAGAGGCAAACAAGGATTAAGTAAAAATGTATTAGTTATTACACAAAATAATGGTGAAGTCTATAAATTTGCTGTAACAAAGTATATGGAATGGGAAATTGCATTTAAAAATCTTTTATAGCAGGGAATTGGTGCCTGGCACCTAACTTTATGGCACCTAACTTTAGCAGGGAATTGGTGCCTGGCACCTAACTTCGTTGGGAAATATGACATCTTTTGGTAAAATAAAACTAGGAGGTGTTTTTATTGGGGAGAAAGCCTAGGATAGAATGCAAGGGCGGTATTTACCATGTTATACAGAGGGGAAACAACAGACTGTACATATTTGAGAAGGAAGAAGATAAAATACACCTGATGAAACTAGTTAAGGATTATAAAGATATTATGGGGTATGAGGTATATGGTTTTGTTGTAATGGACAGCCATTATCACATGGTAATTCGAACACTAGATGCACCACTACAAAATATTATGCACAGAATAAATAACCAATATAGCAAATACTATAACCGAAAGAATAATAGGACAGGCTATGTATATGAAAATAGATATAAAGGAATCTTAGTAAAGGATGATAAATACCTTTTGTCATTAATTCGATATGTGCACCAAAATCCTGTACGTGCAGGAATATGTAATAAAGTAAGAGACTATAAATGGAATAGTGATGTATATTATAGACAGAATATTATAGGGAAAATTGTAAATATTGACTTTATATTAAGCCTTTTCTCCCAAAATAGAAGCGATGCTATTAGGTTATACTCAAATTTTATGGATGATGAAGAAATAAAAGATAAAACATTCTTTGAGGATAAGCTATATATAGGAGAAAAGGAATAGGGACTTGGTGCCTGGCACCTTACTTTCCTTACTTTTGGCACCTTACTTTAATTGTCTTTATCTAAGAAATATGGTACTATATATGGCTGTAAGGAACTAATTATACGAGGAGAGATCGGTATGGACAAATTACCAAATTGCCCAAAATGCAATTCAGAATATACTTATGAAGATAGGAATTTAGTTATTTGCCCAGAATGTGCTTATGAAT
Source organism: Tissierellales bacterium (assembly GCA_041655135.1). GTDB lineage: Bacteria > Bacillota > Clostridia > Tissierellales > Proteiniboraceae > Proteiniborus. The sequence goes on along the minus strand of JBBAFY010000006.1, from coordinate 11,105 downwards.
GGAGCTTAGGCGTGGAAACTGGAGATAATCAGGATGAAAAAATTATCAAAGATGCAAATGGAAATGTTCTAAATGATGGAGATTCTGTAACAGTAATTAAAGATCTTAAAGTAAAAGGAAGTTCATTAGTTATAAAAATAGGTACAAAAGTTAAAAACATACGATTAGTTGACGGAGATCATGACATTGATTGCAAAATTGATGGAGTTGGACCTATGAAATTAAAATCTGAATTTGTTAAAAAGATATAAATTGAAAGCTTCTTGGTGCCAAGCTTCTTGGTGCCTGGCACCAAATTAAAATAGTATAGTAAAGGAAGTGATGAGTATTGATAGAAATTATTAACAATCTATTAATTGGTTACGGGATAAATGAAAGTATCGCTGTATATTTGTCATATATTATAGCAGTGATTTTCATTGTATTGGCTAGCATTGTAGTAGATATAATATCAAAGAAGGTTTTGCTAAAGCTCTTAAAGGTATCCATTAGTAGAAGCAAGACTAAATGGGATGATGTTCTTATAGAGAAAAAGGTATTTGAGAGGATTGCCCGTATACCTTCAGTATTAGTTATTCATTTATTTGCTCCTGTTTTTCCTGATTTTCAGAGCTGGATACAACGTATTGTTTTTGCCTATATTATATTTAATATAATGGTATCTTTAAGCAGGGCATTAGATGCTGTGGATAAAATCTACAGAAACTACGAAGTCTCTAAAGAAAGACCTATTAAGGGATATCTTCAGGTTGTAAAAATATTCATAAGCATTATGGCTACAGTTATTATCATAAGTATTCTAATAGACCGTTCACCTTGGCTTCTATTAAGTGGTATTGGTGCTGCTACTGCAGTACTTCTGTTAATATTCCAAAACTCTATCCTAGGGCTGGTGGCTAGTATTCAGTTAGCTACAAATGATATGCTACAGATAGGAGATTGGATTGAGATGCCTTCACATGGAGCAGATGGTGATGTGATAGATATCTCTTTACATACTGTTAAGGTTCAAAACTGGGATAAGACTATTATCACTATTCCTACCTATGCACTTATATCGAATTCTTTCAAGAACTGGAGAGGTATGCATTCATCAGGTGGTAGAAGAATAAAACGCTCTGTGTATGTAGATATGACTAGTATCAAATTCTGTGACGATGAAATGCTAGAAAGATTTAAAGGAATTCAATACATTAAAGAATATATTGATAAGAAATTAGAGGATATAGATAAATACAATAAAGAACATAGTATTGATTCAACAAATATTGTCAATGGTAGACATTTAACTAATATAGGTACCTTTAGGATATATATAGAAAATTATATAAAAAATCATCCAAGGATAAATGAAAGCATGACTCAAATGGTTAGACAGCTTCAGCCTACTGAGAATGGACTACCTATAGAAATATATGCTTTTACAAAGGGAACTGTATGGGCAGAATACGAGGCAGTACAATCAGATATTTTCGATCATATACTAGCTATTGTTCCTGTATTTGGTTTGAGGTTATACCAAGGACCAACAGGCTTTGATTTAAGACAAACAAGAAGTAACGATTTATCGTAAGAAACGGTGCCTGGCACCAAACTTAAAATCTCAACTACAAAATATTTTGTAGCTGAGATTTTTTATGGCTTTAAGTCATCACTACCATTTTGCTTATAAACAAAAGTTGTGATTATGTTAATGGAGTATTGACAGGTATAGAAGAATTAATTATACTAAAGGTAATGATGATTAAAGAAATGTTGATTAAACAGGACTATGAATGGAAGGAGATATAATATGAAAATTGATAAGGAAAAGGATATTCCGTTATATCATCAGGTAGAAGAGTATATAAAGGAATATATTTCAGAAAAAAAACTAAAACCAGGCGATATGCTACCTACAGAAATAGAACTAGAGGAGATGCTGAAAGTCAGCAGGACTACAATTAGGTCTGCTATCATGGCACTTCAGTATTCGGGCTATGTCATTAAACAACAGGGCAAGGGAACATTTGTAGCTAATACAGCCTATGAACAACAGCTACCACTTTTAAGGAGCTTTACTGAGGATGCTACAGCAAGGGGAAGCTCAACACATTCAATTGTACTGGCAAAGGATATAATTGTGCCTGATGAAAACCTAGAGCAAATTTTGAATATTGACCCTAAAGAAAAGGTTTTCAAGCTATCACGACTAAGATTTGTGGATGATGAGCCTATGCAAATCACAACTAGCTATTTACCTGTTAAGGGATTAAAAAATTATAATTGGGAAGAGATTGATTACCACACTATTTCTCTATATGCTTCTTTAGAAAAGGCTGGGATAATTTTATCCTCTGGAGAGGAAAGGATGGAAGTAGATATAGCCAATTCTCTTGATTCTATGCTATTGAAGGTAGATATAGGATTTCCCATTTTCGTCACCAAAAGAATAGTGTTCAATGATAAAGGAAACATTATAGAATATGCTGACTCTAGAACTAGAGGCGATAGACACAAGGCCGTAATAAATTTAATACGATAATGGCAGAGGAGAATTTATATGGTTGATACTAAAACTTTATTAAAGGACTATGACGAATTACAAAAACTTTCAGTTAATGGGAAAGGTAATAAGAAAGTAGGAAAGATTAGGGATTTGTCTGTTTTAAATTTAATTGGAGATATTAAGCTTATAATAGCATGTGATTCCAATGCTTCAAATGGTGAAAAGCCAAATGATACTCATAAAAACAACTATGGGGAAACTGCAATTAGTGCTCTAAAGGTTCCATTAATGGAGGTACTAGCTACTGGTGCTATGCCTTTAATAATTGCCAACAATTTATGTGTGGAAATGGAACCACATGGAAAGAGAATAATTGAAATAATGAAAAATGAACTAGAAAATGCTGGCTTGTGGGGTTATGTTCAACTAACAGGTAGTACTGAAGACAACATGATAACTACTCAAACAGGAATTGGTGTAACAGTCATTGGTATAGCTTCAAATGATAATTTTAAAGTAGGGAAAACTCAAGCTGGCGATTTTGTCATGTGTATTGGCTTACCTCAAAGTGGGATTGAAAAACCCTACAGTGAAAAGGACTATAATGTAGCTAAAATCTCTACGGTGAAGAAACTAAGAGAATTAGAATATGTTCATGAAATACTTCCCGTAGGCTCAAAGGGTGCACTATTTGAAGCAAATGAACTAGCAAAGACCTGTGGTCAACTGTTTATAAAGGATGAAGACTGTAAAATAGATTTGCTTACTTCAGCTGGTTCTTCTACTGCTGTATTAGCTAGTATTCATCCAAATGATATTGATAGACTTGTTAATGACATGGATATTATTGTATACAAGATTGGAAAAATGGTTAAGTAGACATAAGAAATAACAATTGGAGGAATAAAGATGAAAGTAAAAGATATTGAATTTACATCTAGTGATCATGTAATTGAAGAAATTAGAAACATGAATGTTAAGGGAGGAAGCCCCTTTGGACGTGCAGCAGCTTGGGCTTACAAGCTTGCCTTAGAAAAAGAGAGCCTGAATAGCTTCAATGAAATCACAGAAAGGCTTAAGGAGATTTCTGAACAAATGATATCACTTAAACCTACTATGGCTACTATATTTAATACTAAGAATTTAGTATATGAGTTAATAGATGGCTTTGCTAATAATACAGAAGTTTCATTAATAAAAGATAAGGTTATTAAGTTGTGTGAAAATATAATTAGTCATTCACTTGATTCAGTTACAAAATTAGGTAATGTTGGTAGCAATATTATACAAGATGGCCATGTGGTTATGATGCATAGCTATAGTAGTACCTTAATGAGTATATTTACATCAGCTGCTGAGCAGGGTAAAAGTTTCGAAGTAATCTGTACAGAGTCCAGACCCTTAAGAGAGTCACGCTTAGCTGTTAAGATTCTTCAGAGTCACAATATAAAGGTAACTTATATATCTGATGCTTCTATATGGGAATTCATGCCAAAGGCCGATTACATCATAATGGGTGCAGACACTATAGCTTGGGATGGCAGTGTTGCAAACAAAATGGGAACTGCATTAATTAGTCAGCTTGCACTGGTTTGCAAAAAACCTGTATATATAGCTTCAGAGGTATATAAACTTGATATGAGAACAATGCTTGGTTATCCTGTGCTTCTTGAAAGAAGAACTAAGGATGAGCTAATAATAGAAAAGGATGATTTTGATTCTTTTGAAGGTCTAGACATAATTAATCAATTCTTCGACCTAACTCCTGCAAGAAATATTACAGCTTTAATTACTGAATATGGAGTAATAGCGCCTTCTAATATATCAGGCTCTTGGTCAAGTTTAAGGGAGGAGTTACTTAATATTGAATAGATAAATCCCCATGCAAAAAATGTATAGGAGGAAAATATGGACTATATTGTTGATATGAGACAAATTACAAAAAAATTCGGCTCATTTATTGCCAATAATAGTATTGATTTCAATTTAATGTCTGGAGAGACACATGCATTAGTAGGTGAAAACGGAGCAGGAAAAACTACTTTAATGAGAATGTTATATGGACAATACCAGCCTACTTCTGGTGAAATATATATTAAGGGCAATAAAGAAAGCTATAATATTTCTAGGGCCTTGAGCCTAGGTATAGGTATGGTGCATCAGAATTTTATGCAAATACCAGATATGAGTGTTTTAGAAAATATAATCCTAGGACATGCTCCTATTAAGAATAGTTTTATTGATTATAAGGCAGCTAAAGATAAAGTTCAGCGGCTCTTAGATAGATTTAACATGAAAATATCTCTAAGCAAACCAATTGGCTCTCTTTCTGTAGGAGAACGTCAAAAAATTGAAATCATTAAAACCTTGTATCTAGGAGCAAATATCTTGATTTTAGACGAACCAACTGCTGTGTTAACTCCTCAGGAATCTGATGAATTATTTAATATTATTGAAGAATTAAAGGCTGAGGGTAAATCTGTAATATTTATATCCCACAAGCTAAAGGAAGTTATAACTGTTGCAGATAGAATAACTGTTCTAAGACATGGGAAAGTATCTGCAAATTATCTTAAGGGAGAAGTGACAGAAACTGATATTGCAAGAGCTATGATTGGGAAAAAAGAAGTGGCCCTATTTCAAAATCAAAGTAGAGGTAAGCTTGAAGACCTAGTATGTAAATTTGAAAAATTGAGATTTATTGATGATGATGGCGTCCCCAAGTTGAGAGACCTGAGCTTTGATATTAGAGCAGGTGAGATATTGGGAATAGGCGGAGTCGAAGGAAATGGACAGACAGAGCTTTTAAATTCAATCATTGGAATGAACTACCTATCCTCTGGAAAAATCATATTAGATGGAAAGAATATTACTAACCTATCTATAGCTGAGAGAAGAAAACTAGGGGTTGGATACGTGTCTGAGGATAGAATGACTACTGGACTAGCATTGCAGGCAGATATAGGTGACAATGTTATAAGTGGTATAGAAGATGACTTTACAAGCTACACTTTTTTAAATAAAAGAAAAATAGATGAATTTACAGCTAAACTCATAGAGGATTTTGATATTAGAGGTATTGAAGAAGGTAATCCAGTTAGTAATCTATCTGGCGGCAATATGCAAAAAATTGTATTAGCTAGAGAGATAAGCAGAAAGCCTAAGCTTCTTCTTGCATCTCAACCAACAAGAGGATTAGATATTGGTGCAATCAACTTTGTTAGAAAGATTCTACTAGAGGAAAAAGAAAAAGGGACTGCAATATTATTGATTTCTGCTAATCTTGAAGAGCTAATGTCCCTAAGCGATAGAATGATAATATTGTATGAAGGTCGTATAGCTGGAGAGATTACTTCCTATGATATAGAGAATAAGCTTGTTTCAGAGGCGGATATAGGGTTAATGATGGGTGGAATAAGTGAAAGAAAGGATGGGGAAAATGATACAAACATACAAAGCTAAGCTCCATGACAAAAATCAATTGTTTCAGTTACTAGGACCTGTCTTTTCTATAATCATTGCCTTCATCGTAGCTGGACTGGTGGTCTGGGCTACAGGAGGAGATCCTATTGAAGCATATACTGTACTGGCAAAGGGAGCTTTTGGTTCATTATCTGGTATAAAGAACACCATTAGATATACAATTCCTATTATTATGCTAGGTATATCATTTGCTATTTGTAGTAAATGTGGATATTTTAATATTGGACAGGAAGGGCAGATGTATGCTGCGGCTATTGCTGTTGCAGCTGTTCAAAGAATCTTTGGAGACCTTCCTATGGTTCCACTTATGTTTATCATGATTATTGCAGCTATACTAGCTGGAGGGATTATATGTATAATTCCAGCCATATTCAAGTTTTTATTTAATGTCAATGAAGTTATTACAGCTATGCTAATAAATTATATAATCCTTTTATTCACCAATTATTTATTGCTGTATAGTCCTATTGCAGAAGTAGGTAAGTCCACAGCTATGTCCATAAGAATAAGCCCCGTTATTAGTGGGAGCCTTCTTTTAATAGTTTCTATAATTATTATCTTGGTTTATGGGTTAATAATGAAGAGAACAACACCTGGCTACAGGCTAAAGATAGTTGGATATAATCAAAGGTTTGCTAAGGCAAGCGGGATCAATACCATTAGATTAATCCTAATAGTGGCTTTCTTAGGTGGGGCATTTTCTGGAATATCTGTAGCAGGAGAAATGTTTGGTGTCTATCACAAGGTCTACAATGGTTTTGTAGAAAATCTTGGTTTTTATGGTATGACTGCGGCTTTAATTGGCAGCAAATCAACATTAGGACTTGTTTTAGGAGCTTTGATTCTAGGTAGTCTGCAGAGTGGGGCAGTTACTCTGTCAGTAATGACTGATGTGCCTTCTGAATTGGTGCTTGTTGTACAAGGCTTTGTAATGTTATTTGCTACCATTAATATAATGCAATACTTCACCAAAACATTAGACAAGAAAGGAGTTGAATAATGGACTATTTACAATTACTAAACTCTACCTTGCGTTTAGCAGCCCCCATCACATTAATTGCAATGGGCGGATTATTTGCTCTAAAAGTGGATGTTTTTAATCTAGGTCTTGAAGGATTTGCCCTTATAGGATGCTTTGCCTCTGTAGTAGGAGCGTATTATACAGGAAGCGTTATAGGGGGAATAACTATTGGAGTTCTAGCTACGATTATTATGACCTTAATTTACGCAGTATTTGTCATGGAATTAAAGGTTAATGCTGTAATCTGTGCAGTGGCATTTCTTACTTTATCAAGCGGAATAACACGTTATTTAATGTTACCAATATTTAACATGAGTGGTAAGTATATTTTATCATCAGATTTAGCTTTAAGACCCATCAACATAAGTTGGCTAGGAAACATACCAATCTTAGGACCTATACTAAATAATCAAACAATTTTAGTTTATCTTTCATTGCTGCTTCCATTTGTTATATATATTCTTTTGTATAAAACAAATATAGGATTATCAATGAGAGCTATAGGGCAAAGTAGCGAGTCAGCCAGGTCTGCAGGCATAAACGTAAGAGGAATTAAGTATTTTGCTTTATTGTTAAATGGACTGTTTTGTGGGCTGGCAGGTGCTCAATTAGCTCTTTCTTTAAATATGTTTAATGTGGACATGACAGCAGGTAGGGGATTTACAGCTTTAGCTGCCCTTATATTAACAGCTTCACAACCTATTTTGACATTATTAATTTGTCTATTGTTCGGATTGGCTAATGCTATATCCAATTATTTATCTACAGAAGGGTATCCTTCCCAGATTTTAGGGATGTTGCCTTACGGATTAGCCTTAATAGCTGCTATTCTGCCACAGGTTATTAGGACTATTTCAAAAGCTATGAATCGAGCAAAAGCTAAGAACCTTAATACTAATAATTTATAACTATTTGGAGGGATATTATGTTTAATAAAAAAATATTAAAAATTACAGCTTTGGTTATTTCCTTAACCCTTATAATGTTAACTGGATGTTCTAATACAAACAAGAATAATGGTTCAGATGAAACTGGAGATGTTACTAAAGTAGCATTTGTATCTGACCAACCATTAGATGCTTCTGAATGGCTAGTAAACCTAGTACAAGGTATAAATGAGTATCAAAAAAGCAATGATAATGTTGAGGTCAAGCTAGTTGAAGCAACACAAGCTAGTGAATATGAGCCAAAGATCAGAGCCCTAGCTCAACAAGGCTATGATGTTATCATCACAACATATGCAAGTACTGCTGAAGCAACCATAGCAGTTGCTAATGATTATCCAAATATTAAGTTTGGTAGCCTTGATGGAACAATAGATAATTTAGAAGGCTATAGCAATATTGAAGAATTTGGCTTGAATAGAACTGAAACAGCTTATTTAGCAGGAGTTGTAGCAGCTTCAATGTCAGAGACAGGTGTTGTTGGTATAGTTGGTGGAATGGATGAGCCAGTTATAAACTCAATAATAGCTGGATGGCAACAAGGATTAATAAGTGTAAATGAAGATATTGTTGACTATGTTTCCTATGCAGGTACTTGGACCGACCCAACTACTGGAAAGGATCTAGGATTAGCCTTAGCAGATAAGGGTGCAGATGTAATCGCAGCTGCAGCTGGTGGAACAGGCGCAGGTACTGCACAAGCTGCCGCAGAAACTAGCACATACTTTGTTGCTTGGGATACCCACTATGATGAAGTATTCAAGAATAATAAGGTAGAGCTGGGAAGTGCACTAAACTATTTTGATGTAATGGTTATTCAGTTTATTGAAGATGCTATAAGTGGCAACTTTAAGGGTGGCCAAAGAATAGAATACGGCATGGATAAAGGTGTATGTGCATTTGACATTTATGAAGATGCTCCAGTTTCAGATGAAGCAAGACAAAATGTTGAAGAAGCACTAGAAAAAATTAAAAACGGAGAAATTACAATTTCAACAGAACTACTACACAAATAAATTCCCAAACATGGTGCCAGGCACCAAGCAGAGAGAAGAGAAACGGTGCCAGGCACCAAGCAGAATGGTGCCACAGAATGGTGCCTGGCACCGGAGGAAAAAACAGGGGAAGACTTGGTCAATTCATCCAAGGCTTCCCCTGTTTTTCTATTTGTTTTCACAAAATCACTTTACTTGCCTATATAGAGTGTTATAACAATCGACTTTTTCATAGCCAAATGCTATAATGTATTATTATACAATGGAAAGGAGCCTCATATGTCATTTATGCCTGTATTTAATCAAACAATGATTTTATTTCTTTTAATATTCATAGGCTTCATAATAAAAAAGAAAAATATAATAACTGAGCAGACTACCAAAGATTTATCCGCACTTATACTAAATGTGACACTGCCATTTATGATGATAGCGGCTATGAACCACAGCTTTTCATTAGAAATGCTCAACAACTCTATGCTAACCTTTGTATTTGGAGCTGTTTCATATGGTATAGTCATTATAATTGCAATCATTTTTAATAAAATATTTATGCCTAGTGAAATGCAAAAGGGAGTGTATAGCTTTTTGATAGTATTTCCAAACACTGGTTTCATGGGTTTTCCAGTATTAATGGCCATGTTTGGTGATATAGGAATATTTTATGGAGCCATATACAATCTTTTATTCAATCTATTGACATGGACACTGGGAGTCAGATATATGACTGCACATAAAGCAGCTGAGGGTAAGGGTGGTTCTGGATTGAAAAACTTCATGAATCCTGGGATTATTTCAGTATTTATAGGCTTATTAGTATTTATATTGCCTATTGAACTACCAAATATAATATACAGTCCATTAAAGCTGCTGGGAGATACTACTACACCCCTTGCTATGCTTGTAGCAGGAGCAATGCTGGCTGATATAAAGATATCAGAGGTACTAGGTAATAAAAAGTTGTATATTTTAGCATTTATCAGACTTTTATTAGCACCTATGTCAATGTTGCTTGTATTTTCAATATTCAAAGTGCCAGATATAGTAAAGGGAGTTTTAGTCATATTAACAGGTATGCCATCAGCAGTAAACACAGCTATATTCGCTACAAGATATAACTCGGACTCAAAACTAGCATCTCAGGGAGTATTTATCACCACACTGCTAAACATAATAACAGCACCAATAATAATTTATCTTTTAATGTCTTATTAGGCTGTCATCCTGAGCGCCAGCGTAGGATCTCAATTCTTATTTTTTAATTATTTTTTAAGGGGAGGCAAAAAACATGCTAAATAACATGGAAATTCAACAGATAATCCCCCATAGATATCCCTTTCTTCTAGTGGACAAAATCATTGAATTAGAAGAAGGTAAGAAGGCTGTGGGAATTAAAAATGTAACTATAAATGAGCCCTTTTTCCAAGGACATTTTCCAGATAATCCCTTGATGCCAGGAGTACTTATTGTAGAGGCTATGGCTCAGGTAGGAGCAGTAGCAGTCATGACTCTAGATGAAAACAAGGAAAAGCTTGCGGTGTTTGCTGGTATAGACAAAGTAAGATTTAAGAAGCAAGTAAGGCCTGGGGACACTTTAAGAATGGAAGTTGAACTAGTATCCATGAGAAGGGGAATAGGTAAAGGTGAGGCCGTAGCCTATGTAGACGGCGAGGTAGCTTGTAAGGGCACCTTGATGTTTGGAATTATAGATAATGAATAAAAAGTATGACAGATTTCTTTAAATTGCAACAAAAATCTTTTCTTATTCTCGTTTTTCTGATATTATATACATTGATACGCTTATTGTGCATCATAAATACCTTATTAGTATATATTATATCAGAAAATGTGGAGGGATATCTTTATGTCGTCAGTTACTCGTTACAACAGAGATAAAATAGGCAAGTTAAATCCTATTTTCTCACAAGTAAGGACTACTATTGAAACTGCTTTTTATGGAAACAATGTTTCGAAAATCAGCTCTTTAAGAGAAGCCTACAAGCTAGCAAAGAATTCACCTGGGACAATAGTAACAGATATGCCAGTCTATAAGCCTGAGGAGATTGGTTTAGATGAAGGTAGCAATATATTACTTTTTAATGATGGAGCTGTTACAGGCAGATGTGCAGCTGCTAGAAGGATTCTAGGACAAGCTAATATTGATACAGGAAAAT
>JBBAFY010000005.1:0-66433 GCA_041655135.1 Tissierellales bacterium | reverse complement strand
ATTTTCTCTAAAACATAAAGAGGGCTGTGCAAAATGTAATAAATGCCTAGAGAAATGTCCAGTAGGCTTAAATTTTTCTAATGAAAGCAATACAATTTCTCCCGAATGTATTAGATGCTTAGAATGTATAGATAGTTGTAAGGTTAATTTGGATAATAGGGTTCAGATTGGATTCTTAAATAAAAAGGTAGATAGACAATACTATATACCTTTGATGCTAATATTATTTCTATTAATTTGGATTGGAATTCCACAGATATGGAGTGGACAAGCTAGTATTGAGGACGTATCACTTGGGGCATTAAAGGATGGAAGCTACAGAGGTGAATCCAAGGGGTTTGCTACAAAAATCACAACTGAAGTAAAAATAACTAATGGTAAAATTACTGAAATCAAAGTAATAAACCATAAAGAAAGCAAGGGTTGGTATGAGGAAGTTTTCATGGTAATACCGGAAAAAATCATAGAAAAACAAAGACTTAATGTAGATGTAATTAGTGGAGCGACGAAATCTAGTAAAGGCTTGATTAATAGTATAGATAATGCTGTAAGAAAATCACTTAAAAATAATTAAATTTTCCATAAGGAGCATACAGGACTGGGAAATATAGACGCAATATGTCGAAATTCTTGCAATTATGTAACAATTGGTATAAACTATCATAAATAGTAAGATTTTGGACACGCAAGCTGAATATTATTTTTGGGGGGATGAACTTGGTTAGTATATTTAAAGAGAGACATAAGAAGAAGTCAGAAATCTCAGTTCGACCAATAAAACAAGAAGAAAACGCCTCAATACCTAAGATTAACTTTATTAAACAGAACGAAGAGAATTTACTTAATAGGCTGGATAGGAGAATAGAAAATGCAAACAGTCAGGTAGAGAATTTAGTTAATGTCATTGAAGCAATATCCAAAAGAGTAGAGGAGCAAACAAAGGCAATTTCAGAGGTTGTGTCTGAAATAAGTAATTATTCAGCTATGGCAGAAGAGCTAAATGCCAGTTCTAGCATGTCATACCAAACGGCTCAAGATACATTAGGAGTTGTAGAAGAAGGTAGTAGTGCTGTACATAATACAATTGAATCAATGAAGGATATTAACGAATCCACTTCATCTGTAATGGCAGAAATAAACGGACTTAAAGTCAGTACTGCAAAAATAGATAATATTCTGAACATCATAAAGGAGATAGCAAGTCAAACAAATCTATTAGCATTAAATGCTGCTATAGAAGCAGCAAGAGCAGGGGATGCAGGTAGAGGATTTGCTGTTGTAGCAAATGAGGTCAAAGAATTAGCAAACAGAAGTGCAAAATCAGCCAATGAGATTTCTGAAATTACAGAGAATATAAATACTAATGTAAATAAAACAATTATTGCTATTGAAAAAAGCAATGAGAAGATAATAGAAGGTTCCAACATTGCAGAGCAATCTAATGCTTCATTTATGAAAATTGAAGATGCTATTAGAGCTATGATTGAAACCATTAATGAAATAAATAAAGCAATTACTGTCCAAACAACTAGCCTTGAAACAATAGTTATTTCTACAGATGATATGTCTAAAATCTCTGACAAGGCCATGTCTATGGTAGAGAATGCTCTAATGAATACTCAGTCTACAAAGGCTGCACTAGCTGCATTAGGGCGAGTTTCTAGCTTGCTTAATAGTACAACCATGGAGCTAATCAAAGAAACAAGCCATACAAAGAATGAGGAAATATCATTAAGATGTACAGTTGGTGAAATAGCTACTATGGATCCTGCAGTAGGAAATGCAGTGGAAACCATTAGATTCCTAACTAATATTCACGCTAGTTTACTCACTACCAGTGATTCAGGTGATGTATTGCCGCTATTGGCGAAAAATTGGTATGTGGAAGACGATAACTTAACTTGGATATTTAATCTTAGAAATGATGCTAGCTTCCATAACGGAAAAAAGGTTAGAGCTAGAGATGTAAAATATTCTTTAGAGAGAATGCTATCACCACAATTAAAATCCCCAAATACTTGGTTTATTGATTACATAGAAGGTGCTAAGGAATTCATGGCAGGACAAGCTAGAGAAATAAGCGGAATTAAAATATTAAACGATAATTGTATGTCAATTAAATTAACCATTCCATTTAATGGTTTTCTACTATCCATATCACAATATTGCTGTGCAGTTATGGACTCAGAAGAGCTAGAAAAGGGAAATATTGTAGGATGTGGTCCCTTTAAGCTAGCTGAAACCAAGGATAATGTCTATAGATTAGAAGCTTTTGATGGTTATGTAGGGGGAAGACCCTATTGTGATGTGCTAGAGGTAGTAGGTGAAGACAAGAATGCTGTAGAGAGTTTTATTGAAGGAAAATATGACTTGTTAATAGTACAGAATAAAAAAAGCTTGGAAGCTATTAAAAACACTGAATACTATAAGAACTTCAAATCTACTGAAATGTTATCTGTTTTCTATTTAGGCTTTAAAACAAAAAATATGGATTCACCTTATACAAGAAAAAATGCAAGACAAGCACTTAACTATGCTGTGAATAAGAAAAGAATAATAACAGAAATACTAGGTGGATTTGCCTCTGAAGCAAAATGTGTCATACCTCAAGGCTTGGTACCTACTGATCATGTGAGAGGTTATGATTACAATCCTGAAAAGGCCAAAGAAATTCTCAGAAGAGAGAAGATAAATTTAAACCAACCATTAAACATTCTTTGTGGGGAAAACATTAATCCTGTTCTAAAGTTTATAGAGGAAGATTTTAAAGCTATCGGAATTACATGTAAGTATACTCAAGTATCTAATAAGGAATTTGCTGAGTCAACAAAGCTTCACAAGGGTTATGACGTATTTATTTATGGTTGGATTGCAGATGCTATGGAACCATCTTCATTTATTGAACCCTTATTTTCACCAGACAGTGTTTCTAATTATTCTGGTTACGAGAATCAGGAGATGATGAAACTTCTTGAAGCAGCTAAATTCACCATAAATCCTAATAGGAGATTAGAGCTGTATAAGGAAATACAGACTATATTATCTGAGGATGCTCCATGTATTCCTTTATATCATTCTCATAATGGCATTTGTACAAGAGATGGAATTATTAGCAATAAACTAACACCTTTAGGAATGATTAAATACGATAATATAATTAAAGAGAAATAAAGAGAAGTGTCATCTTTTTTAAAAATGTTACATTTGAAAGGTGACACTTTTGCTTTGCTTTAAAAAACCTATAATAAAATTGGAATATTTATATGAATTTAGTATAGTAAAGTAGTAGGTTATTGGAAGATGAGCTGAGGAATTGATAATATTAGAGTAAGCATTAGTTTAATAGCACATGAAAATAGAAAAGAAGGTGAAATATGAAGGGTAAAAGTAAAAAATATATAGTTATTTCATCAATTATAGCTTGTATATTACTTTATTTAATAGACCAGGTATTTGTTTTGACTTATTTGGTAAAAACTCTAAGTAAGATAATTTTATTTATAGCCCTACCTTATATATATATCCTATTCATAAATAAGAGGTCTATAAGAAAAAAAATTAAATTTAATAAAAAGGATTTATATATAGGAACTGGTTTAGGTATAGGGTGCTTTATTATCCTTATGGCAGCATATATCATACTTAAGGATATTATAGACTTAAATACCATTGCAAATGAACTGCAAACTAAATCAAAGGTAAGTCCAAGCAACTTTATTTTTGTGGCCTTTTATATAAGCTTTGTAAATTCATTTTTAGAGGAATTCTTTTTCAGAGGCTTTATTTTCTTGAATTTATTTGAGCTAGGTTATATAAAGCTGGCATATGTGTTTTCATCATTTCTATTTGCTATATATCATATAAGTGTTTTTAAGAACTGGTTTAATCCATGGCTCATAGGGCTGTCCATATTTGGACTTGTATCTGTTGGTTTTATCTTTAACTATATAGATACTAAGTCTAAGAATTTCATTAATTCATGGATAGTACATATATTAGCAGATGCAGCTATTATGCTAATTGGAATGAGAATGTTTGGAATAATCTAATCCTGAATGGGAACTTGAATTGAATCATCTGAAAGGATTTAAGAAAAAAATATTGGGAAATAGGGGTAAAGATTTTTAGTAGTTTTTTTTATTATTTGCAACAATAGGGGAACCTTTCATAATACAATACGTCTTAAAGATAATCATTAGAATAAATAGGAGGGTTTACTGTGAAAAGGAGTATAAGTCTAATTCTAACATTATTGATGCTATTTACTTTTGTAATGCCTGCCAGTGCACTTGAAGGGTATGACAAAGAGCTAGAAATTGCTATTAAAAAAGTAAAATCCATATTTAGCATTACAAATGATTTTGACAAGTTTGAATACCATATCAATAGCTATTCATCAACTACTGAATACTATTTAAGATGGTATGATAGTACTGAAAAATTAGGAGGCTTAGAAGTTACCATTGACTCTGACGGGATGGTAAAGAATTACTATAAGTTTAACTATAATTATGAAAGAGAGAACAATGCTCTTCCAAAGGTAAGTAAGGAAGAAGGCCTAGAGAAAGCAAATGATTTCTTGAAGCTGGTAAATCCTGAATTATTTGAAAAGGTAATGTATGCAGAGAGTAATGATCCGTTAAATGTCTACGACAGAGTATATTATTATAATTATTATAGAGTAGAAAATGGTGTTCCATTCTATCAAAACAACATGTATGTAAATGTAGATAACATGACAGGCGAAGTACAAAGCTTCAACTGCTATTGGGATAAAAATATTGAATTTGACAGCAAAGACGATATTATAGGTTTAGATGAGGCAAAAAAAGCTTATAAAGAAAAAATAGGATTAGAGTTAGTATATAAGCTTGATTATAGTAAAAATGAAATGACTCCTTATGTAGTCTATACAAGCTTATACAGGGGCAAATCCATAGATGCAAAAACTGGAGAACCAGTAAACTTTAATGACTATATTAGATACGGAGTAAATGAAGAAGCTACTAAAGTTATGGGATCATCTAATGCTTCAGATGGAGTAACACTTTCTCCTGAAGAACTAGATGCAATTTCAAAAGCAAAGGATATAATCAGCAAAGAAGAAGCAGAAAAGACTGCAAGACAGCTTATTCAAATAAGCAGTGAATATAAATTAAGCAGCATTAATTTATACTCTGCATGGAATGACAAAGATAGTTTTATATGGAATATGTATCTTATCAATAAGGATGAAAGCAGTGTTAGTGTATCCATAGATGCTAAAAACAAAGAACTTCTAAACTTTTACAAGTATCTCCCTTATTCAGAAAAAGAAGAAGTGAAATATGATAGAGAACAGCTTCAAAAGAAGGCAGAGGATTTTATTAAGAAGGTTCAAAAAGATAAGTCTAATTTTGTAGAGCTAGTGGATGTAAACGAGCCAATAGTTAGACCATTAGAAGAAGAGAAGCCAAGACAGCAGTATTTTACATTTACTAGAAAAGTAGGAGATGCTTATTTCCAAGGAAATGGTTTTAGCTTAAATGTAAACGCAATAACAGGAGAAGTTATAAGCTATGACTACAACTGGTATAAGGGTCAACTTCCATCAATTGAAAAAGCAATCAGCTCAGATAGGTCATATGATATTTTATTCAATAAAATAGGCATGGAGCTTCAGTATACAAGGGATAACACCATACCATATGATCAGCTAGAGCAAAGCACAAAGCTCATTTATTCAATAAAAAACGATAAACCACTAAACATAGATGCTTTTACAGGAGAGCTTCTATATGGATTAAACAGACCATACAAGGACAATACTGTTTCCCAATATACTGACATAGACAATAGTCCAGCAAAGACTCAAATAGAGACGCTAGCCAGGTATGGAATAGGATTCTCAGGAGACAAATTCAGCCCTGAAGCAGATATTAATCAAAAAGATTTTCTATATCTGGTATTAAAGGCTAAGAACAATTATTATGATATTTCAGACCAAGACAAGGATTTTGTTGATAAACTATATAATTACTTAATCAATGAGAAGATAATAAAGGAAAATGAAAAATCACCTGAATCAATAATTTCAAAGGAAGCAGCAGCAAAATACATTGTAAGAGTATTAGGCTATGAAAAAGTAGCGAATATAGAAGGTATTTATAAGCTAGAATTTAATGATGCTGACAAGGTATCTAAGGAGCTTATAGGATATGTAGCCATAGCAACAGGCTTAGGGGTAATAGAAGTTGAAGACCATAGACTTGCACCTAAAGCTAACATGACAAGGGAAGAGGCAGCAGTTGTGATATATAACCTTCTAAGTACAAAGTAGCTTAAATAGTAGTTTAGCATGTATTCAATGAGACAGCATATCATCAGCTGTCTCTTTTTTTACAGCATTTTTTACATATTTTTGTTACCCAATAAGAAAAAAAGGTGTATAATAGGTTATGTGTTTAATCTTAAAAAAGGAACATATCTAGTTTGGAGGACTTACTTATGATTAAAAAATTTTTTCAATTTAAAAATAAACGCCTAGAAAAGCTATTTACAGTATTTATTTTGCTTTCATTAAGTTTTTTGATAATGTCCATAACATTTGTGTTTTCCAGTTCTCATTTAAATATGCCAATGTTTTTAAGCTATTTTAAAAGCATAATGCTCATGATGATGAACTTCATTCCAATTGTATTATTCATGACCATTATATATTTTATTTCAAACAGGTTATGGGTGGGGTTTCTTTCAACTTGGCTACTATTTGTTACAATGTCCTTAGTAAATAAGATTAAGCTTACCTTTAGAGATGACCCTTTCACATTTTTAGACATTACACTAATCAAAGAATCAATTGAGATGAAAACTAAATACCAGATTCACTTAACTGGAAATATGCTTATATTAATTATTGGATTAATTATAATAACAGTAATACTAAAAATGTTCATGGATTATAAAATCAGGTCGCGAAAAACAAGATGGTCTCTTTTAGCATCTATCTGTCTATTGAGTGTAGTTATTTTTGGGAAAGCTTATTTTGATCAAAACACATATAAAAGTGTTGGAGATAAGTCTCTCATAAATATATGGTCAGAAACCCAGCAATACCAATCAAAGGGCTTTGTCTATCCCTTCATCTATAGTATAAAAAGCGTTAGGGATGTAAAACTTGAGGGATATGATGAAAATAAGGCCAAGGAACTGTTAAGAGAGTATAGTTATGATGATATACCAGAAGAGAAAAAGGTAAATGTTGTAGCTATTATGCTAGAGGCATATAATGATTTTTCAAAATTTGATGGCGTAGAGTTTGAAATTGACCCATATAAGCACTTCCATGAGCTTCAAAAGGAGTCTCTATATGGAACTTTAGTAACTAATATTTTTGCAGGTGGAACAGTTGATACAGAAAGAGCCTTTGTGACAGGATTCAGTACTCATCCTAGATACTTAAAGAATACTAATTCATTTGTAAGATACTTTAAGGAACAAGGATACAGGACAGAAGCAATGCATCCTATATATGGGTGGTTTTATAATAGACGTAATATAAATGAATTTCTAGGATTCGATTCCTTTGACTACTATGAAAATAAATATCAAGCTATACAGGAAGCTTTTTATGATGATATGGAGTTTTTTGACTTTATTTTAGAAGGATATGAAAATAGCAAAAAAAGCAATCATCCATATTTTAATTTTACTGTAACATACCAGAATCATGGACCTTATTCTAATGGAAAGCACTCAGATAATCAGTATTTAGCTAGAAAGAGTCATTATGATGAAGAAAATTATAATATTATAAACAACTATCTAGCTGGTATATATAAGACTGACCTTGCAATGAAAAAGCTTGTAGATTATTTTAGAAATGAAGATGAGCCAACTGTAGTTATATTTTTTGGAGATCACAACCCATGGCTTGGAGAAGGGTCCTCGGGCTACAGCATGTTAGATATAAGTCTAGATATGTCAAGTAAAGAAGGTTTTTTAAATTATTTTGAAACACCATATATAATTTGGGGAAATGACCTAGCAAAAGAAGTTCTCAACAAGGACTTTACAGGTCAGGGTAATACCATAAGTCCAGTGTTTCTAATGCCAGAGTTATTCCAGTACTTTGAATGGGAAGGCAATGAATATATGCAGTTTCTAATGGAACTTAAGGCTAATGTTGATGTAATCAATAAAGTGTATTATAAGGAAAATGGAGAATATACTCCAGAACTATCATCTGAATTACAAAAAAAATACGAAGATTTTAGAAACCTAGAGTTCTATTATAGTCGTAATTTTCTTCAGAATAGTGTCAAGTAAAATAATGCAAATAAATAATGCCATGGATATCTTTATGCCATGGCATATATTATTTGGCAAAATGAGCCTATTAGTTCATCTGACTTAGTGAAGTTATGGGGAAAGTATTTTTTTTGTATATCTAGTGTAAACCAAAGTAATCGGGTATAATTAAATGCATAGGAATTTAATTGAAAGGGGAGAGTTTGATGAAGTTTAGAATAAACATGGAAGTTAAATTTATTATATCCTTAATATTTGCAGTGCTAGTTGCAGTGTTTGCTATTCAAAATGCAGGAAATGTAGAAATTAATTTTCTATTTACTAAGTTCACTATTTCTCAGGCGGTGGTTATATTATCCTCTGCTATTGTAGGAGCTTTTATAGTAGTGTTATTAAGTCTTGTAAAACAAATAAAGCAAAACATGAAAATTAAGCAATTAAATAAGGAAATGGGAGTGGTCTTAGAAGAAAAGGAAAAGCTTCAAACACAGGTAGATGAACTTGCTTTAATCAGTACAAAAAAAGAAGAAATAGTAGATGACAGAATAGAAGTAGCTGAAGCAGAAACAATAGATGAGAGTTTAGATAAGCTTGAAGAAAAATAACTAATAGGGTTATTAATGATTATCTAAACCTTGTATAGTGAGTTTGGCGTTTTTATTCATTATGGCAGACCTATGAGATAAAAAGAGAAAAGAATACATATTATTGACAAAAGACTATTGATGAAATATACTAAAATGCATAAGACAATTTAATAGTTTCAGGGTGCTTTCGCAAGAAAGTTAAAAGGGAAAGAGGTGTAATTCCTCTACAGCCCCCGCTACTGTAAACAGGGATGAAATCTTCTATAATCCACTAGGAAACTGGGAAGGAGAAGAGAGTAAAGTGATCTGTAAGTCAGGAAACCTGCCATGAAACGAGGTAACAACTGTTCCGGAGGGGAGCATGTGGATTTCATTGTATGAATATAAACACATAGGGCGCCCTATGTGTTTTGTTTTTTTTATGACCTAACCCGATTTCCTGAACACTTTTATATTCCTCCCCTTTGAATTGTTTTATTTAATTGATCTATATTAGATCTTTTGAGGGAGGTGACTAAATGACAAAAAATATTATGCTTCAAGGAACGGCTTCATCTGTCGGCAAAAGTATATTGACTGCAGCGCTATGTAGAATATTAAAACAAGACGGCTATAATGTAGCTCCTTTTAAATCTCAGAATATGTCTTCTAAATCTATTCTCACAAAAGACAATAAAGAAATATCTATAGCTCAGGCTTTTCAAGCAGAAGCTGCAATGATAGAGCCTACTGAAAGCATGAATCCTATACTATTAAAGCCTACCAGTGATATTGGAAGCATAGTCGTATTAAATGGTGAGCCTTATTTAAAAATGAGTGCTTCAGAATACCATAAAATAAAAACAAGTTTAAAGAGTCTAATAAAAGAATCCTATCATAGGTTAGCTTCATCATCTGATGTAATTGTCATCGAAGGGGCAGGAAGTCCAGCTGAAATTAATCTAAGAGAAAATGACATTGTCAATATGGGGCTGGCAGAATTAGTTGATGCTCCTGTAATTCTTATTGGCGATATTGACAGAGGCGGGGTATTTGCTTCAATATATGGAACTATCATGCTAATGTCAGAAAGTGAAAGAAATAGAATAAAGGGTTTTATAATCAACAAGTTCAGAGGCGATGTGGAGCTGCTAAAACCAGGGATTAAAATGATTGAAGAATTGGTGAACAAGCCTTGTTTGGGGATTGTCCCTTACATGTACATTGATTTGGAAGAAGAGGACAGCTTAGTTATAAAGAATGTGCAAGATGTGAAGCGAGACACAAATAAGACATTAGGGAATAAACAAGAAAATACTTGCCTAAATCTCCATCAAGAATTTAAAGAGCTAAGAAATAAAGAGTTTGAAAAACTAGCAGACATAGTAAGAAAAAATGTTGATATAGAAAAGATTAAAGAAATAATGGAGTTAAAATATGACAAATAACATTACTCTCATTTTAGCAATAGCTTTAGATTATATTTTAGGGGACCCGCCTAACTGGCCACATCCTGTACGTTTTATAGGAACAGTTATAAAAAAATATGAAAAGCTTGTTAGAAGCTTAAAGGGACTAGATTTAAAAGTAGGAGGATTTATATTAACGATAGCTACCTTAGCTACAGTATTAGGTTTTTTCACTGTAGTATTAGCTCTTGCAGACGTTATGCATCCAATTTTAAGAACTGCCCTCGAAATATACCTCATATATTCGTTACTAGCTGCTAAGTGTTTAGAAGTTGAGGCTATGAAGGTATATAGGGCCTTAGAAGCAAAGGATATAGCTAAAAGCAGACATATGTTGTCTTACCTAGTAGGCAGAGATACTAATGAATTAAATACTGATGAAATAATTAGGGGCACTGTTGAAACTGTGGCAGAAAATACAGTAGATGGAGTACTTGCTCCACTATTATATTTAGGAATAGGGTTCTGCTTTAATGCTCCTGTTCAAGGGATTCTCTTATATAAAATAATAAATACTCTAGATTCTATGGTTGGCTACATACAGGAGCCTTATACCAAGATAGGCTTTGCATCTGCTAAGCTTGATGATTTTGCAAACTTTATACCAGCTAGGCTAGGAAGCATACTAATGATATTGGCTGGAACGGTGATAGGATATAAGGGCAAAAAGGGAATGCAAATACTTGTAAGAGATAGAAAGAATCACAAAAGCCCTAACTGTGGATATCCAGAATCAGTAGTCGCAGGTTTACTTGAAATACAGCTCGGTGGTACAAATACATATTTTGGGCAAAAAGCATATAAGCCGACTATTGGAGATGCCCATAAAGATTTAAATCAAATACACATAAAAGATACCATAAAGATAATGTATGGTTCAGAGGTTGCTATGGTGCTTTTTATGATATTAGTATTTAACATTATCTAATAACATCTAAATAAGGAGAAATTTAGCATGAATAAGCATGGTGGATATTACGGAGATAATCATGGAGAAATAATGGATTTTAGTGTCAATATAAACCCGCTTGGAGTACCTGAAAAACTAATTGAAGTACTTAAAAAAGAACTTGAAAAAATGGCAAGGTATCCTGAAATAGATGGAGCAAGTGGAAAGGAAGCCCTAGGTCATTACTTAGGTATTCAAAGTCAAAATCTCATACTTGGAAATGGTGCTACCGAGCTCATATATTTATTTGCTAGAAGCCTAAAGCCTGAAAGAGTACTTATTGTAAAACCAACATTTACTGAATACAATAAAGCTTTTAGGCTAGAGAGTAGCAGTATATACGAGCATTTTACCAAAGAGGAGAATGACTTCTCAATTCAAATAGATGAGCTTATTAGCGAAATAGAAAATATTAAGCCAAATGTATTGGTTATCTGTAATCCTAACAATCCTACAGGAGTTTTTACTGAAGTCAATGAACTTGTTTTGGTATTAGATAAGCTTAAAGAAACAGATGCGTATTTATTTATAGATGAATCCTTCGTAGATTTCACTGATAAGGACTCGTTAATATCACTCATCCAGAGATATGACATATTTATACTTAGATCTATGACTAAAATATTCGCGATACCAGGATTAAGATTGGGATATGGTATTGGAAAGCCAGATATTATATATAAGTTAGCTCAAATAAAGGAGCCGTGGACTATTAACAGTCTGGCACTTAAAAGTATAGAAGTACTTCTAGAGGACAACCAATATCTGAAGAAAACAAAACACTGGTATTCTAAGGAAAAACAATTTCTATACTATGGGTTAATAAGTATACCTAATATCAGGGTGATCAAAAGTGAAGCTAATTTTTTTCTAATTGAGCTTCTTAAGAGCGATGCAACTCAAACAAAAAGCCACCTATTAGATAAAAAAATATTCATACGAAGCTGTAATGATTTCCAAGGACTATCAGATAAGTATATAAGGATAGCTGTGAGAAAGAGAGAAGAAAATGCTAAGCTCATAACAGAGCTAAAACAATACATGGAAGGCTAAAAACAGGAGGTTAACATAATGAAAAAAGCATCAAGATTATTACTAATTTTAGTTTTAATTACTACATTATTTTCGAGTTCAGTATTTGCTTATTCAACTAATTTGAAGATAGACGGAAACACAAAATCCTTAACCACAGAATTAAAGGAAGGAAGAAATTTTGTAGCGGGCAGTAATTTAAAAAGTTTTGGATTAGACTATACACTAAACCAAAGCATTGCAACAGTAAAAAACAAAGAAGTAGAATTTAAATTTACATTAAACACAAATAAGGTTAAAGTAAACAATACAGATTTTTCTCTGGATTCAAAAACATTTAAAAGTGGAGCAGAAGCATACTTGCCCCTTAGATTTATACTTGAAACATTAGGCTATGATATTGCATGGGATAAAAACACTAACGGAATAAAAGCGAACAAGCAAAGTAAAATATCTTATCCTGTAACAATAGAAAACAATGGGGTCAAATACACAGTATCAAAGGAGCCAAGCACTATAGTATCATTAGCTCCAGATGTGACTGAGACATTATTTGCTATAGGAGCAGGAAATAAAGTAGTGGGTAGAACTCAATACTGTAACTATCCAACAGCGGTTTCAGATATAAAGAATGTAGGCAGTATGACTGAACCAAGCATTGAAACTATAGTAGATATAAATCCAGAACTTATAATAGCAGCTACTCACTATAAGGAAGAAGTGTTGAAAAAGTTACAAACAGCTAAAATAGCAATAGTTGTTAAAGATTCGCCAAAAATATTAGAAGATATGTATGCAGACACATTAAAATTAGGAGCTATAGTAAATAGGGAATATGAAGCCAGAGCTCTAATTTCCAGCATGAAATCAAAGTTAGAGACAGTAAAGATGTATACCAATAATATTAAGAATAGACCAACAGCTTATTATGTTGTAGGAACAGGACAATATGGAGAGTACACAGCAGGAAAGGATACTTTTGTTGCTGAGTTAATAAGAGTAGCTGGCGGGAAAAATGCAGCAGATGATGTAACAGGCTGGAACTATAGCTTAGAAAAGCTTACAGATAAAAATCCAGATATAATATTTGGGCCATCATGGGACTATGATACTATGACTACAAACCCTAACTACAAAGGATTAAAGGCTATTAAAAACAATAACTTCAAAGTAGTGAATATAGATTTATTCAGTAGACCTTCAGCAAGGGCAACAAATGAAGGATTAAGGCTACTGGTTGAAATGTTCTTTAAAGATATAGCTAAAAAGTTAAGCTTCTAAATATTTTAAGGTATGTGATAAGACATGAAGAAAAATAACAAGATAAAAATTTTAATATTGTTAGTCATACTAGTTTTTTCAATACTCTTTTCTATTACCCTAGGTTCAGTAAAGATACCTTTAAAGGACACGTTGAGAATATTACTTAGTAAGATTAAATATCTAAGTTCTATAATTGATATTAGCGATGTTAAAGAGTCAAATATGTTTATTGTATTAAATATTAGACTTCCTAGAATATTACTTGCTACTATAGTAGGCAGTGTTTTAGCAGTTGTCGGAAGCTCTTATCAGGCAATATTTAAAAATCCAATGGCAGACCCCTATGTAATGGGAGTATCATCAGGGGCTGCCTTTGGAGCAACCATTGGAATTCTGCTAAAGCTTAATGTGGGATTCCTTGGTTTTGGAGCTACTTCCATATTGGCTTTTACTGGTGCGCTAATTACTACATTTATAGTTTATGGCTTAGCTAGAATAGGGAGCAAGATATCCACTACATCCCTACTTCTTGCAGGTATTGTAATGAGCTCTATTTTAACCTCAGGAATATCTATAATGATGATTTTCAATCATGATGAGCTGGCTAGGATAGTAAATTGGACCATGGGAAGCTTTAATGGTGCTAGCTGGGACCAGATAGCAGTAATAATTGTCCCTGTGATAATAGGTCTCGGGTTTCTTATATCCCTTTCAAGGGAAATGAATGCAATAGTCTTAGGTGAGGAAGACGCTCAAAATATAGGTGTAAATGTGGAGAGAGTAAAAAAAGTAATATTAGTATGTGCATCATTACTATCTGCTTGCGTTGTATCAGTAAGTGGAATAATAGGCTTTGTTGGTATAATAGTACCACATTTATTCAGGCTAATATTTGGTGCAGATCATAAAGTGATTTTACCTGTATCAGCTATTGGTGGAGGAATATTTTTGCTAGTTAGCGATACCTTAGCTAGATCCATAGTGCCAGGAGTTGAGATGCCTGTAGGCGTTATTACATCATTATTTGGAGGACCATTCTTCTTATATTTATTGAAAAAATCTAAAAGAAAAAAGCTAATATGAGGTGGTTAAATGGCTGAAATTATTGTAGTTACAGGTGGGGCTAGAAGTGGGAAAAGTAGTTTAGCAGAGGAAAAAGCCAAAGAGCTTGGCAATAAAGTAGTGTATATAGCCACAGCCATTGCCTTTGACGATGGAATGAAGGACAGAATATCTAAACATAAAGCGTCAAGACCTAGTACCTGGGCTACTATCGAAAGATATAAGAAGTTCAATGAATTAGAGCGAAGCCAAGATTTTAACGAATCTGATTTGATTTTATTAGATTGCATGACACTAATGGTCTCAAATAATCTTTTAGAAAGTGACGTAGATTTGGACACATGCTCTATGAAAGATATAGAACATATAGAAAAGAATATACTTAATGAAGTTAAAGAGCTATTGGAAATAGTCACTAGAAATGAAAAGAAGCTGATTATAGTAACTAATGAAGTAGGGATGGGCTTAGTACCTTCCTATAGATTAGGAAATATATTTAGAGATATTGCTGGCAGAGTGAATCAGTATCTAGCAAACCAGGCTCAAGAAGTGTATTATACAGTATCAGGTATACCTTTAAAGATTAAGTAGGGCAAGCCTTCAACAAGCTGTCGTCCTGAGAGAGCGAAGGATCTCTAAACAAAGTGAGGTTTAATATGAAAAGCATGTTGTTGATGATAACCTTTTTTACAAGGATACCTATAAGGTATAACTATGAATACGATGAAAAGGACTTTATTAAGGGAATAAAGTTTCTTCCTATGATTGGATTGATTATAGGGGCGGCCATGTATATTCCTGCACTTTTCAAAGATTTTATTCATATGCCTGTCATATCCTTATTATCTTGGATTATTTATTTATGTATGACTGGAGGCCTTCATATAGATGGTTTAGCAGATACTTTTGATGGGCTAT
Source organism: Tissierellales bacterium (assembly GCA_041655135.1). Classification (GTDB taxonomy): domain Bacteria; phylum Bacillota; class Clostridia; order Tissierellales; family Proteiniboraceae; genus Proteiniborus. The sequence continues at coordinate 50,885 of JBBAFY010000005.1, read as the reverse complement.
TCAGCAATAGAGGTAAGGATCAGATTTTAGAAATAATGAGAGATAGTAGAATTGGTGCCTTTGGAGTTCTTAGTATATTATTTTTGGTAATATGGAATTTAATATTTACAAGTTATATAGATACAAGATTCATTATCCTAGTTCCTGTAGTAGGCCGTAGTGCAGCAATTTTATCAGCATCAATCAGCAAATATGCTAGAGAAGGGCAAGGAATGGGAAAAGCATTTGTTGAGAAATGTGGAGCAAAAGAAGCAATCTTTGCAGTTATATTTAGCTCTATTCTTACTATTTTATTTCTTAATCCGAAGGCTATTATCATTCTGACTATTACATGCTTAGTTGTACTTATACTAACTAAAAATATATGTCGGAAAATTGGTGGCATGACGGGTGACACAATAGGAGCTGTAATAGAACTATCACAAGGTATATTCATTTTTGTAATGTATATTTTCAATAGGATATTTTAATAAGGGTGAATTAAATATTAGTATAAAAATTGGAGGGTTAAGAATGAGAACAACTAATGTTTTTCGCAATAAAAGCAGCGTTGTTAGATTAACTTATTGTGGAATGCTTATTGCTTTATCAGCAGTTGGGGCTATGATAAAAATAAGCGGAAGTATTGCGTTTGACTCTATGCCAGGATTTTTTGCTGCATTGTTTTTAGGTCCTATGGAGGGTGCTATTGTAGCAGCCCTTGGGCATTTACTTACAGCAGCAACCAGTGGTTTTCCGATGACATTACCTATGCATATATTTTTAATCATAGAGATGGGTTTAATAGCTTATGTGTTTGGTCATATATATAAAAAAAGAGGCGGGGGCATTGTCGCTTCCATTGTTGCAATAGTACTAAATGGACCAATAGGAACTTTAATTGCAGTACCTTTGTCAGTTGTTATTGGGCTTCCGCTCAATGGTTGGCCTCTGTTTAGTGCCCTCATTGTGCCACTTACTTTAGCTTCAGTAGCTAATGTGCTTTTGGCACTATTAGTCTTCAAAGCACTAAATAATAGGATTAATTAGGACTGATATTGTGAAGATAAGTAAATTTAGAGATTTGACTTTTATTGATATAAATCAGGAGCAAACCCTTGTTATAGCTTGTGATTCATCAGGAGCTATAGGAAACAAAGAAAGGGATTTAGTCCAAGTAGCTCCAGAGATTGTAGGTAATTTAATTACTCAAGTAGCTCTTAAGGAAGTATTAGCCATAGGAGCAAAACCTATAACCGTAGTAAATAATCTGTCAGTAGAGATGAATGATACTGGAGAAAAAATAATTAAAGGAATTAAGAAAGCTATTGAGCCCTTGGCTATACCTGATGCTCATATAATTACAGGTAGTACAGAAGAAAACTTCCCAGTATGTCAAACGGGTATAGGGATTACTATTGTCGGGATAATTGACAAAAATAATTGGAAGCAGCCAAGAGCATTTGTAGAGTCATTAGCCGTAGTAGTTGGAATTCCAAAGGTAGGTTATGAGGTGTTAGAGGATGAAGGAGAAATATTGGATATTCAACATTTACTAGAACTAAAAAACAATCCTAATATTTATGAAATTCTACCAGTAGGCTCAAAAGGTGTGTTGTATGAGCTGAAAGAAATGGCAAGAACTAATGCTATGACCTTTTGTTTGGAGGAGAATATAAAACTAGACTTAAATAAATCAGCAGGACCTGCAACATGTGCTATAATTGCTATAGATGAAAGTGAATATAGAAAATTAGAAACCTGCTTTCCTATTCCTGTTGAGAGAATTGGAAGATTTAAATAAAATTTACCTTTGAGGTGTACACCATGAATACTGCAGTGCTTATAGAAAATCTAACTTTTAAATATGATATAGATGAAGTTTTGAAATGTATTGATGTAGAAATTCCAAGAGGCAGCTTCGTCAGTATATTAGGACCAAATGGCTCAGGGAAAACTACACTTTTGAAAAATATATGTAATATATTAAAGCCTGACAATGGGAAGATATTTATAAACAATAGAAATGTAAATAGTATTAAATATAAGGAGCTAGCAAGAATTATTGCAGTTGTTCACCAAAGCTCAGATATTCAATTTGATTTTTCTGTTTTTGATATAGTTCTTATGGGGAGATTTCCCTATGTAGGCAGGTTTAAAAGCGAAAGCAAGAAAGATATAGATATTGCTAAAGAGGCTATGATGAACACGGGGATTTGGGAGCTTAGGGACAAAGGTATCAACGAAATAAGTGGCGGAGAAAGGCAAAGAGTAATGATAGCCAGAGCCCTTGCTCAAGAGCCGGAAATACTTATACTAGATGAGCCAATATCTAACCTAGACATCAAATATCAAATAGGTATACTTGAATTGTGTAAGAAGCTGAACAAAGAAAAAAGCCTTACTATATTAATGACCCTACACGACATAAACTTGGCAGGCAGGTATAGCGATTATCTAATTCTTTTAGATAAAGGCGAAGTAAATATAATGGACACACCAGAAAAGGTCCTAACCCAAGAAAACATATCAAATGTATACGACATTAAAGTAGATATACTAAAAAGAAACGGAGATAAAACCCCCTACATCATCCCAACCTAGAACAAGGGGTCATAGAACAAGGGGTCAGGCTTGAATAATTGAATAACTCAGCAAGAAGACAAGAGACAAGGGGATGTTTCACATGTCTTCCTCTTCTCCCTTGCATTACCCCTGTCTAGTAGGATAAAATAGATTTACAAAGAATAAAGAGGAGCTGGAGTTATGAAGCTTATACTAGTCAGACATGGAGAAACCGAAGCTAATATTGGAGGAATATACAGTGGCTGGACTGACTTTCCCCTAACTGAAAAAGGGAATAAGGACATATTAACCACTGCAGTGACCTTAAAAAGATATAAAAACGTAGACATAATATATTCAAGCCCTTTAAATAGAACATTAACTACAGCAAATGCCATATCAGCAGAACTAAAAAAGGATATTCAAATAGTGGACATTTTAAAGGAAATGAACTTTGGAATATTTGATGGAAAGAAAAATGAATACATTAAAGAAAATTATCCTGAAGAATGGAAGACTTGGCTTGAGGACTATGTAAATTATAGAATACCAGAGGGAGAGAATCTGTTAGATGTACTAGACAGAATAAAGGATTTCATAGATAAAACTATAGAAAAAGATAAGGATTGTATAATAATAACCCACGGAGGTATTATTCAGGTTATGATTACCTATCTTTTGGATTTGGGACTAGATAAAATGTGGCATTTTAAATGTTCACCAGCTGGATATGTTGAAATAGAGTATGTAGATAATTTTGGATATATGAGAAGATTATCTGATGGAAAAGAGTTCACTGAATAGTATTTAGTGACCTTTTTTTAATAATTGTTAACAAAATAGCAATTAGGGTATATAATAAGGGTAACCAGAAAGGGGGAAATTAAATGCAATTTATTATTGTAATTGTTTTAGTGGCTGTTGCTTTGGCTGCAGAGAAGTTAATATTACAAAGAAAGAAAAAGAAATATGATGATAATGTAATTGAGATTAATCCTAATGAAAATAAGAAGATGAATCTTAAATTTAATACAAAGATTATTTGGGGCGTAGTTATAGCCGCTATAGTTGTATTTGCTTTATCTTCTAGTTTTTATACTGTTGATCAAACTGAATATGCAGTACTTACAACCTTTGGAAGACCAAGCAATGAAATAGTTGAATCAGGACTTAAGTTCAAATTACCTTATCCAATACAAAAGGTGCATAAGCTATCCAAGGAAACCTTCTCATTAACATTGGGATATATGGAAAGTGGGGAAAAGATGCAGATAAATGAAGCTGAATCTAAGATGATAACTGGTGACGAAAACATTGTACTAGCTGACTTAGAGGTTCAGTGGAAAATAGTTGACCCTATAGCATTTATGTTTAATACTAGCGACCCGAAAACTATACTATATAATGCAACATCTTCTTCTTTAAGATCCGTAATAGGAAGTTCCACAGTAGATGATGCATTAACAGATGGTAGAACTAAGATAATAAACGATATACGAGAGAATTTAATTGAATTAACTAATCATTATGCTCTAGGGATATCAATAATAAACGTAAACCTTCAAGACGTAGATTTACCAACACAAGAGGTAGATGCTGCATTTAAATCAGTAACAGATGCTAGAGAAGAAAGAATAACAAAAATAAACGAGGCAAATAAATACCGTAATGAAAAAATTAATCAAGTTGAAGGTGAACAAGCAGCTATAACTAGCAAGGCAGAGGGAGAAAAAATTAGCAAGGTTGAAAAGGCTAAGGGAGATGTAGCACAATTTAATGCTATTTATTCTGAGTATAAAAATAATCCCGATACTACCAGACATAGATTAATTATTGAGGCACTAGAAATAGCCTTTAGAGATGCAAAAGTCATAATTGTAGATGACGGTGGTAATACGGTAAAATACGTACCTCTAGAAGAACTATTGAGAAAGGGGGGCAATTAAATGGGAGCAGTTAAGAAGAAGAGTATAGTTAAAAAGTCATTATTAATTTATGTACCCATCGTGATTATTGCTATTCTTTTGATAAGCAACCTTTTTGTAATAAAACCAAATGAATATGGTATAATTAAACAGTTTGGAAAAATAGTGAAGGTAATTGATGAAGATGGACTAAAGGTAAAACTACCTTTTGTTCAATCAGTATCTAAATTGCCAAAGCACATACTATTCTATGATGTGCCTGCTACAGAAATTAATACCTTTGATAAAAAAAGGATAATGGTTGACTATTATACATTATGGAAAATAACAGACCCTGTACAAATGCTAGAAACTCTAAAAACAATAGATGGTGCTGAAGCTAGACTTAGTGATATCATGTATTCATCTGTTAGAAATGAGCTAGGAAAACTAGAGTATGGTGAAATCATAAATCCAGCTGACAATAATAGAGGGAATATAGATTTGGTAGTTCAAGATAATATAAATATTACACTTAAGAATAATTTAAATGGAATAGAAATAGTAGACATTCAAATTAAAAGAATAGATTTGCCAGAGAGTAATGAACTATCTGTATATAAGAGAATGATATCTGAAAGAGCAAGTAAAGCACAAGAATATCTATCTCAGGGAGATGCAGAGAAAACAAAGATTATGGCGAATGTAGATAGAGAAGTGGCTGAGATCATTGCTAAAACTAGCTCACAAGCTAAACAGGTAGTTGCAGAAGGTGAAAAGGAAGCTGCTAGGATTTACAATGACTCATATGGGCAGAATGTGGAGTTCTTTAAGCTATATACTACACTAAACTCATACAAGACCTCTATAGATGGAGAAACAGTCGTAATGATACCTATAAATTCTCCATATTTACAATATTTAATGGGGCAGTAGGATAGCAGAAAAGATTTAGTTTTAAATGTTGACATATTTGGAAATATATCGTATATTATATATTAATATAGAGAGTGTACCTAGGGTTCCGGCTAAAAAGCGCAGGTCCAAGCGGTACAGGATTTTTATCTACACTTCTAGGAGAAAAGCCTGGAGGACGAGTCTCATAAAGACTTGTCCCCGGGCTTATTTTTATGACTTAACCCGATTTGTGAAAAATTTTATCATAAATCCATGGTAGGTCAAACGCAATGAGAATCAAATTTGCACGAACGAATGGGAGTGAACAAATTTGTGTTTCGAAACTGCCATATCTGAGGGGAGGGGAGCAAATGAGTATAATACAAGTATCAAATCTACAAAAGACCTTTAAAGTAAAGACTAAAAAAGCAGGATTACAGGGGAGTATTAAGTCAATTTTTTCTCCAGAATACAAAGAAATTCAGGCAGTAAAGAGCATTTCCTTTGATGTAGAGAAGGGAGAAGTGCTTGCATTTATTGGTCCTAATGGTGCAGGTAAGTCTACAACCATTAAAATGCTTACTGGGATACTCTATCCGACCTCAGGAGATCTTAGCGTACTTGGACTAAATCCTTCTAAAGACAGAAAGAAATTATCCTATAGAATAGGTACAGTTTTTGGACAGAAATCACAGCTATGGTTTCATCTACCGCCTATTGACAGCTTTAATCTCTTAGGGAGGATTTATGAGTTAGAGGATGAATATTTGAAAAAAAGAATTTCATATCTTACAGAGTTATTTGAAATAGATGAGCTACTAGAAATCCCTGTTCGTAAGCTTTCGCTGGGTCAGAGAATACGTTGTGAAATAGCAGCATCTATTTTACACAACCCTGAGATAATATTCTTAGATGAGCCTACTATTGGCTTAGATGTTGTAGTAAAGCATAAGATAAGGGAGCTAATTACAAGGCTAAACAAGGAAGAAGAAACAACTATTTTCCTTACATCTCATGATGCTGGTGATATAGAGCAAATGTGTAAGAGAGTCATGATTATCAACCATGGCGAGGTAGTCCTTGATGAATCAGTTAAAAATCTTAAATATAACTATTTGAATCAAAAGATAATTGAAATTAAGTATATGGAGCCTGTTGAAATAAATATCCCAAACATCAAAGTGCTAAAGCACAAGGAATACGCAGCAAAGGTAGAGGTAGATAGTTCAATATGTGATATAGATAATGTCATAGGAGAATTAATGAAGATTGGTAAAGTAGCTGATATTACTATTTCTGAGCCACCAATGGAAGACATAATATCTAACATCTATCAGCAAAACGCGAAGGTAGGTGGTACTGTTGAAGAAAATTAGTAAATACTCTTATATTACTAAAATCAGTTTATCAAATAATCTTGTGTATTTTGGTGATTTCTTAGTTCGTAACTTCTTCTTTGTATTTATTATTTACATATACATGATGCTATGGACTAATATTTACGGGAGTAAGGGTGGCAATATTGCTGGATTTACCTTAAACCAGATGATATGGTATTTAGTTGTAACAGAAATAGTTACTCTATCTCGCTCAAACATATTCTTTGAGGCAACTCAGGATGTAAAGAACGGCAACATAGCATATATGCTAAATAAGCCTTATAACTATATTCTTTACTGCTTTTCAAATTCGTTAGGAGAAATGGGAGTCAAGCTCTTAACTAATGCACTAGTTGGGCTTATTATAGGAGCTATATGTGTTGGACCTCTCAGTGGTTTCAATATTATGCATATGCCTTTTATTGTGGCTTCCATATTACTAGGTATATTTATTAACTTTTTTATTCATATTTCACTTTCACTTACATCATTTTGGCTTGAAGAAAACAGTGCTTTTTTCTGGATATATGGTAAGCTAGTATTTACATTGGGCGGCATGCTGATACCATTGGAGTTGTTTCCAGAGTGGCTTAGGAACATTGCTGTAAACCTTCCTTTTGCATATGTGACCTATGCACCAGCAAAGCTAGCTGTAGATTTTTCTTTAAATAGATTTGTAAATACAATAGCTTTTCAATTAGTATATTTGGGAATTTTCTTCTTGCTTTCTTTAGGTATATTTAGAAAGGGGGCGCGTGCATTAAATGTTAATGGAGGTTAGGAAAAACTTAAGACTTATTGCAATGTATTTTAAATTTAATCTTTCTGCATCTATGGAATATCGAGCAAGCTTTTTGACTCAAACCTTTGGAATGATAATAAATAATGGCTCATTCATATTTTTCTGGTGGATACTATTTGAGAATGTTGGAAGCATTGGCGGGTATGGATTTAAGCAAGTTATGATGCTGTGGGCCCTTTCATCATCTTCATTTGGAATTGCATTTATATTATTTGGAAATGCAAGAAATATATCTCGAATGATAATTAATGGAGAACTAGACACATATTTACTACAGCCTAAGGATGTTCTAATAAATATTATCTCATCTAGTACAGTGGTATCTGCTTGGGGAGACTTTTTCTATGGAATCATCCTATTTATTGGAGTAAGTGGTTTTCATCTTGGGGAATTTATCTTATTCTTAATATTTTGTATAACTGCATCCTTAGTATTTTCTAGTGTAATAGTTTTTGCAAATTCATTGACCTTTTATATGGGCAATTCACAGGGAATAAGCAGTCTTGTTATGGAGTTTATGATAACCTTTAGTATTTATCCAGAAGGGGTGTATAAGGGAGTAGTGAAATTTATTATATATACTTTAGTACCTGCGGCCTTTGTTTCATTTGTTCCAGTGAAGATATTAACTGCATTTTCGTGGAAATGGGTTATCATATTATTATTAGCTGTAGTAGTGTGGACTACCTTTTCATATTGGTTTTTCTATAGAGGGCTAAAAAAATATGAGTCTGGGAACTTGATAATAAGCAAATTATAAAATCGTTGCAAATTACCTAGACAAGGTGATATTATTTATAGAAGTGAAGTAATTAATAACATTTGCTAGTCATAAATTTATTAGGAGATGTAGTAAAACTTAAACACTTTGGAGGTAATATTTCATGGAATTATTGAAAGCGGTCATTTTAGGAATCGTTGAAGGGATAACTGAATGGCTTCCTATTAGTAGTACAGGTCATATGATTTTAGTTGAAGAGTTCGTTCGTTTAAATGTTTCGGAAAGCTTCATGGAAATGTTTCGTGTAGTCATTCAGCTGGGAGCCATTTTAGCAGTAGTATTTCTTTACTTTCGTAAGCTAAATCCTTTTTCCCCTAAGAAATCTCTTAAAGAAAAGAGAGATACAATGTCAATCTGGTATAAAGTAATAGTAGGTGTTATTCCAGCAGGAGTACTAGGTTTTTTGTTTGATGACTGGCTAGATGAGCATTTATATAATTATCAAACAGTTGCTATTATGTTAGTTGTTTATGGAATCTTGTTTATTATTATAGAGAGTAGAAATAATAAACGTAGAAGCAAAGTCAATTCCTTTGAGGAATTAAGTTATGGGACTGTATTCTTAATTGGAATATTTCAAGTTTTGTCTTTAATACCAGGAACTTCGCGTTCTGGAGCGACTATTCTTGGAGCTATTTTACTAGGTTCATCACGTTATATTGCAGCAGAATTCTCGTTTTTTATGGCAATTCCAATAATGTTTGGAGCAAGTGCATTAAAGCTAGTTAAATTTGGACTTGATTTTACAGGAACAGAAATCAGTATATTACTTACAGGTATGATAGTTGCCTTCGTAGTTTCAATTTTAGCTATTAAATTCCTTGTAGGATATATTAAAAACAATGATTTTAGAGCTTTTGGCTGGTACCGTATAGTTTTAGGTTTATTAGTAATTGGGTATTTTACTTTAGTTTCTTAAGGCTATGTATGATAAAGAATCATTGTAGAGAAAAAGATTATAATCATGCTAATGCTAAAAATTCATAATAACCAAAATTCAAATTTATTTGGGTTAGTATTGAAAATTTTAATACAAGAATACAATCCTATAGATTATAGCAATTTGTTATTGGACACGCTTTATTGTAAAATTGAATGTGGAAAATAAATATTACATGGAGGAATTAATATGACAAAAAACAAAGCGCTTAAATTTATACCTATTTTAATGATATTATCACTTTTATTAGTAGCATGTACACCAGCTAATGATTCTAAAGAAGCATTATCTAACCCAATGCAATATGTTGGAGCAGAAGCTATAAAAGAAGCCATAGTGTCAGAATCAAATGAGTTTATTATTCTAGATGTAAGAAAAGTAGAAGATTATAATACAAGTCACATCGTTGGTTCTTATGGAGCAGATCAAGACGCTGCTAATAAAGGTGGAGATGATGAAACAGGTATAGCAAATCTTAAAAATGCACTTAAAGAAGCAACAGGTAGTGAAGTTGGAAATTCTGGAGAAAAATATGCATTAGTTTGTTATTCTGGTAAATCATATGCACAAAAAGCAACAGATTTAATGATACAAATGGGAATTTCAGCAGGTCAAATATTTACATTAGAAGGCGGCATGACAGCTTGGTCAGAAGGCGGAGATGATTACAAAGGCCTTTTAGAATAATTAATATAGATAGCTATTCATTTGAAGTGATTTAAGTGGATAGCTATTTGTTTGAGAAAGCACTTTTTAGTTGAGGTGAATTATGAAAAATATACTATTAAAGCATAAGTCAAAAATAATTCTTGTAAGTATAATTCTAATATTTGCTTTATTATATTTTTTTAACCCAAGTATAAACGAATTAGTGAATACTATATCAGCAATGTTTGCAACAGGAGATTTTGAAATAGTTAGAGATTTTATTGATGAATATGGCACATATGCAATGCTAGTCTCAGCAATTTTAATGGTCTTTCAATCAGTAATGGCACCATTACCAGCATTTTTAATTACATTTGCTAATGCAAATTTATTTGGATGGTGGCAAGGGGCTATATTATCTTGGTCAAGTGCAATGCTAGGAGCTTCATTATGTTTCTTTATATCCCGTATTTTAGGTAGAGATATAGTAGGGAAATTGACTAGTAAAGCAGGGCTAGATAGTATTGACAACTTTTTTGAAAAGCATGGGAAACATTCTATAATAATCGCAAGACTACTTCCTTTTATTTCCTTTGACCTTGTAAGCTATGCTGCAGGTCTTACTTCTATGAAGTTTATACCATTTTTTATAGCAACTGGTATAGGTCAATTGCCTGCAACTATTATTTATTCATATGTTGGGGGTATGCTTACTGGTGGAGCACAATTATTAGTGACTGCACTACTTATTTTATTTGCATTGTCAATATTAGTTGTCTTAATAAGAAACATATTTTATACAAAAAAGAGTAAAACAAGTAAGGAAAACTAAAATGAAAAAATATGGAAAAGTTTTTGTTTTTATTTTGATTATAGTCGTGGGATTATTTTTAAATAGGGAGCTACAATGGAGTACTTATTTAAAAGATTCTGGCAATTTAAAAATAATTGTTAGCTATGTCCATAACAATTATCTATTAGCGGTATTCTTATATTTAATCTTCACAATAGTTGGTTCTTCTATTCTAGCTTTGCCAGGAGTCACTTTTGCTGTAGTAGCAAGTGGGTTATTCGGGCCGTGGATAGGAAGCTTTATTTGTTTAATAGGAACAACTATAGGATCAGTCCTATCGTTTGTTTTAAGTAGGTATCTATTGAAGGATTCTATAGAAAAGCTGGTTAAGAAAAGTAAAAGATTATATAGTATAATTTTTCAAACTGATTCAGAGAAAGAAATGTTAATTCTTATGATAACTAGAATACTACCTATATTTCCATTTAATCTTCAAAACTTCGCATATGGTATTACAAATATCTCTATAGTAAAATATACTGTGGGAACTTTTTTATTTATGATTCCAGGAATACTTCTTTTTAGCATTGGGACAGAAGGAATCATAAATAGTGGAGATAGAGCTAATATGTTAATAATAGCACTGTTGATAGTATTAATGATGATAATTATAGGAGTACACCTATATAAAAAATACAAGATGTTAACAAAGAAGGAGCAAAATGAAGGATAAAGTAATTATTTTTTTTACACGAATACCTACACTAGGTAAAACTAAAACAAGATTGGAACCATTTTTAGATAAAGAGTTATGTGTAAGGCTTCAAACGGCATTTATAAAAGATATATACAACAATATTAAAGATATTGGAATAGATATAATCATTAATTATTCAGAGGATGGAGAGCTGGGAGTTTTAAAAAGCATTACTCATAATAATGAATGTTTCCTAAAACAAGAAGGAAAAGACTTAGGAGAGAAGATGCATAATTCCATAGTTTTTTCTTTGGAAAAATATAGAAACGTGATACTTATTGGAAGTGATCTTCCTTTAATAAATAGAAAAGACATAGAAGTGGCCTTTAAAGTATTAGAAACTAAAGATATAGTGATTTCCCCAACTTACGATGGAGGGTATTATTTAATTGGAATGAAGGAAGAAAACAAAGATATCTTCAATATAAAATATAGTACAAGTTCAGTGTTTGAAGAGACTTTAGATAGAATAAAAAGCACGGGAAGATCCTATGGAAAAGGGAATACCCAATTAGATGTAGATGATATGACTGATTTCCTAATGTTATATAAAATATTAAAAGAGGATAAAAGTTTTTCTTGTGACAATACAAGGAAGCTAGTAAATGAAGTAATGGGAAAGTTTGATTATAATGACTAGGATTAATTTAGATAATTTAAAAAAAGACAAAGACTTTAAAGAAATATTTGGAATAGATGATAGAGAGCAGTTTTCTATGTTAGGCCAGGGAGAATATAATATTAACTATCTTTTTAATTCAAAAACTTATAATAAAAAATTGGTATTGAGGATAGCAACAGATAGCCAGATGGATCTAGAAAATCAAATTAAATATGAGTATGAAGCTTTAGAGCTATTAAACAAGACTAGTAGAACCCCGAAGCCTATTTATTATGATGATAGAAAAGAACTTATACCTTATGGTTTTTTAGTTATGGAGTATCTTTCAGGAAGGCACTTGGATTACAAAAAAGACTTGAAATTAGCAGCAGAAGCCTTGGCAGATATTCACAATGAGCCTATTTCAAAAACTAATCATTTAATAAAACCCCAAAACCCCATAGAAGCCATATACGAAGAAAGTTTAAGGATGTTTGAGAAATACAGACTTTCAAAATATATGGATATAGATACTAAAGACAGTATAGAATACTTACTTGAAAAAGGAAAAAATATAAAGACTATAGATATTGGAAATAGAACCATAATAAACACGGAGCTAAACTCAGGTAATTTTCTTATAAATGGGGATAGAGATAATAACTATATAGTTGATTGGGAAAAGCCTTTATATGGATATCCAGCACAGGATCTTGGACATTTTTTAACACCTACAACAACATTTTGGAAGACAGATATTATTCTATCTAAAGAAGAAATATCTTTTTTTCTAAAAGAGTATTGCAAGAACTCTAATCAGTACAAAGAGGAAGAAAAACTTTGGGCTTCTGTAAGGAATTATCTATCCATAAACTGTCTAAGAGGTATAGCCTGGTGTACAATGGCCTATGTAGAATATCAGAATGAAGACAAGCTCATATCTAATGATTATACCTACAAAAAGATTAATTCCTATTTGTCTAGGGACTTTTTAAATATGATAAAGGAAGAGTATTTGAATGAATATTAAAGCAGATAAGAAGATTTCAATTATTATCCCAGTATACAATGAAGCCTTAATAATACACAAAATAATGGATAATTTAGAGCAATTTAAGACTCTATGTGAAATTATATTTGTAGATGGTGGCAGTAGTGATGGAACAAATAGAATAATACATGAAAAGTATAGAACTGAGTATTCTCCTAAAAAAGGTAGGTCCCATCAAATGAACTATGGAGCGTCACTATCAAAAGGGGATATACTTTTATTTTTACATGCAGATAGTTGTTTGCCTAGTGATGCTCTTGGTCAAATCCACAAAACTATTTGCCGAGGATACAAAGTAGGCTGTTTTAAAATAAGATTTAATAGTAGAAATATTCTAATGAAAATATGTGGATTTATGTCTAATTTAAGAGTGAGGCTAAGAAATATAGCTTTTGGAGATCAAGGAATATTTATAACTAGAGATTATTTTTATAAACTGGGAGGATATGAAGAGATTCCTCTTATGGAAGACTATCAATTATCAATGGATATAAAAGCTGATGGAGAAAAAATAGCACTAGCAAATACCAAAATAGAGACTTCAGAAAGACGATTTGTGGAAAATGGCAGGTTTAAGACAATGGCAAGGATGCAAAGACTTCAATATATTTACAGAAAGAGAAAAGATATTGGAATGATTACAAATCTATATAGATAGAAGGTGATAGATTTGACAGCGGACTACGAAAAATGTATTGATTGTGGAGAATGTAAGGGAGTTTAATATCAAAAAATCTATCTAAGAGAATAGAAGTATCACTGTTTTTCAGGTATGAAAATAAGCCTATCCATATCTAATTCTATATTAACTCTATCTCCTTCTACAATATCTACAGAGTCTGAGATAATACTTTCTAATTTTAAATCCTTACTATTATGGATTTTAAGTAAAAAATTATCACCTTGATATATTTTGCTCGCTACTTTAAAATCACCCTTATAATATTTATTTACCTTTACTGCCAAGGGTCTTATGAGGCATTTGTACTTTCCATTATGTTTATTTGCATTACTAGTAAATAATTCACTAACAAATCTATTATTTGTAATTTCGCCATTAACATATATTCCTTTCGAAAAATAATCAGCTACTATGGTGTTCACTGGATGTTTAAATATATTCTCTGGTGTATCATATTGTTCTATTTGACCACTATGCATAAAAGCTATTCTATTAGACATAGTCAATGCTTCTTCCTGATCATGGGTAACTAGTATGGTGGTTATTTTATATTCTTTTTGTAGCTCTGAAACTAGCTCTCTCATATCTTTTCGAAGATTCATATCAAGACTGGAAAAAGGTTCATCTAAAAGTAATACTATTGGCTCAGCTGCAAGTGCACGAGCTAAAGCAACCCTTTGCATTTGACCACCAGACAATTCATCTACGCTTCTATTCTCATAGCCTTCTAATTTAACTTTCTTAAGTAATTCTAGTGCTTTTTCTCTAGCTTGTTTTTTTTCAACACCAAGTATCTTCAGTGGAAAACTTACATTTTCCCAGACTGTCATATTAGGAAACAATCTAAAATTTTGAAAAACAATGATGGTTCTTCTTTTGTGAGCCGGTATTTTATCAGCAATATTCCCATCTAGTATGACTGAGCCTTCACTTTGATTTATTAAACCTGCTATTGTTTTTAGCATAGTGCTTTTCCCACATCCTGAAGCGCCTAAAAGTGATATGAACTCTCCATCTTCAACCATTAAGTTTATGGATTTTAATATTTTTTTATCAGATAATGTTACAGATAAGTTTTTCAATTCTAGCTTCAATTAGATTTCCCCCATTACTTTGATATGGTGATTTTTTTAATAATTTTATCTATAATTATAAAAACTAAAAGTGTAGATATTGCAAATACTAATGCATAGGCAGAACCTATATTACGATCTCCTTTTGTTATAAAGGGCACCATAAGTAAACTAATTGTTTTAACCTTTCCTCCACCAATTAATAATGTAATAAAATATTGGCTAAAAGAAGTGATATAAGCCATGCTAACACTTGCCATTATCCCTGGTGTAAGAAGGGGCAAGGTAATATACATAAATGCCTTCAAAGGGGATGCACCTAATACATAAGCTTGCATCTCCATTTGATCTCCTATAGATTTTGTTAAATCTCTCATAATATTTATCGAATAAGGTAGAGTATACATTAAATGTACTATTATTACTCCTAATACAGTATCAGCTAAGGAAATCTTTATAAATACTACATGTATTCCCATAGCAAATATAGCTCCTGGCACTATATTTGGTGCCAGGCCTAAAAAATCTATGAAGCCCTTTCCCTTAAATTCATATAGAACTAATGCTCTAGCAGTCATAGTACCCACTATTGCTGATAAAATTGCCACAGATAATGATAATATTATACTTGAAAACAGTGTTGATACCACTTTTGTATGAGGTGCCAATACTTCTTTGATAGCCCTAAGAGAATAAGTATCTGGAAGCAGACTTGGCCAAGGCCATCTACTGGCAAAAGCCAAAAGCAAAAGTATTATCATAGGTGTTAGTATTGCAAACAAAACAAGATATAAGAAAAGCTTCAATAGTTTATTTGAGTTAATATCTTTCATGAATATCACCTTTTATTTTCTTCTTTTTAGTAATTAAATAATATATTCCTGCTATTGTCCAAGTTATTATTAATATTAGTCCATTTATGGCCATGGCATAAGGTCTATGACGCAAGTCAGGATGTATATATTCAATATGAGATTGTACAGGCAGTGCTTTTGGAACAGTAGCTCCCAATAAAAATGGCAAATCATAAGCTCCAAAGGAAAAGGTTAAAATAATCAAAAAAGCTTTTCTGATGGCAGGCATACTCAGGGGCAATGTTATATGAAAAAAGGTTTTTAGTTTAGATGCGCCTAAGTTTTCTGAGGCCTCTCCTAAGGTATTATTTATACTAGACATTAAAGCTAGACTAAAGTATGCAACAAAGGGTACTTCCTTCCATATGTATCCTAAGATAATACCAAGATTATTTTTTGTATACAATAGTAAGGGGAAATCCCCTTGCCCATTTATTAGTCCCAGTTGGTAAAAAAGTCTGGCTATCAAACCATTCTGAGAAAGCATACTTATTGAAAACAGTGCTACTATAGTATGAGGTATTAGGATAGCAAGCTTGATTACTTGAATTACTTTACCTTCCGTATGCCCCGTATATACTAGTGCAGCCGTAAGCATAGTACCTAAAAGCACTGATATTATAGAGGATGTAACAGATATTTGTAAACTTATCTTTAATGAATCTAGGAAAGTATCGCTATTAAGAATTTCGATATAATAATCTAAAGTTATATGCCTCAGATTAAAAGCTGGGATGTATCCAAAGCCTTGAACTATTCCATTTATAACACCATACATAAAAAGAACACCCAATAATACTATGGGCATTATAAGTATAAAGGGTATTTTTTTATTCATAATGTGCCACTCCTAACAATTTATAAAACTTCCTAATCCTATTTTCCTACTACTTCTTCTAGCCAAATGTCTTCTATTATAGGAATGATATTAGCAGGCATCTCTGGTAAACGCTTATTAAGAAGCTGGTCCTGTGATATAACTCCCTCTCCTATATCTACATTGTCAAATCTAGCTTTTTCCTCAGCCCTTAATTTGTCATAAGAGACTACTGGTAATGTCCTTAATTCTTCAAATTGAGCTGCTTGTATCTCAGCAGAGATAATTTCATTAATTGCAACCATAGCAGCAGCCTTATTTGAAGAATTATTAGCTATAGCAATATAATTAGTATTACCTACTGTACCCTTGTCAAATAGAAATGTTCGTGTAGTATGAGTGTACTTGTCCTTTTCTATACCTATTGCAGCTGCATAGGGCTCATAACTCATAGTCATTACTAATTCACTATCTTGAAACATGTTGTCAACTTCCCCTGAGGTTGCAGGGAAGGTTTTTCCTTGATTCCATAAGTATTTGTTTAATTCTCTTAAATACTCTAGGGCTGGCTCTATAGCTTCTTTAACAACTTTTTTATCTGCTTCCATATTTAAAAACTGTTCATGACCAACTATATCATAGATTAATGTCCTCACAAAAGCACTTCCTGTGAAATCAGGCAAAGCAGGATAAGTAACCTTGCCATCATACTTTTTGCAATACTCCATAAATTCTTCAGTATTTCTTGGTGTTTCACTCGTAATAGCACTATCATTAATAAATACCATTTGTGCCTTCCCATATGGTACTTCATAGCCTTCTATAGGAAATCCAAAGTCATTTTTTACTTCTTTGTCTTCACCATCTATGTGTTTATTAAAATTAGGTAACTGCTCTGCAAAAGGGCCAAAGAGCAACTCGTTTTCTTTAGCTGAATAGAAATTCTCTCCGTTTATCCATATCATATCGATGGTTCCCTGTTTAGAATTTGCCTGCTTTTCACCAGCTAATTTGGCCAATATATTGTCGATATCCATACCAACTATCTCTAGGGTAATATCGTATTTTTCTTTCAATGCTGGAGCAACAGTTAGATTTAACCACTTATTTCTGTTTTCATCTCCACCCCAGCCATAGAATCTAACAGTTTTTCTTTTAGCTTGCTCAATAATAGCATCAAAATCTGCTTTTGGATCAAATTCTTGAGAGATTGTGCTAAATCCATTATCCTTAGATGAATCTGTTATGCCTTTCTCCACGCTACAACCTGTAACGAAGAATAAGACCATAACAATTGCTAGAATTGAGGGTAATCTTTTGACTTTCATTATATCCTCCTTATGTTAAGTAATTTTGTACATAACAATTATAACATATAGGATTTAGTAAAATATTAAACATAGAATAACACTTATCTATAGTTGATATTTGACTTATCAGTTATTTTTATAGTTTTAATACTTTTTTATATAACTAACATAATAATCTCTTGAAAAATATATATGAGCACTCTTTTTAGAGAAAAACACTTAAGGACTGCTTTTATTTTTCCTAATATATTGTTATAATGAGTTTGACAAAAAAGGAACAATATTCAATTTTAAACGTCTACATATTATGGGAGGTTTTTTATGATAAGAATATATAAAAGAGGTGCAAGTATTTGTGCTAAATAAAAAAAGAATAGGTTTAATTTTAGCTATAATTGCTATTATTTTAGGAATAATCTTTATAAAACTTATTAAAGAAAATATGCACTATAGCTTAGAACTAGCACCAAATCAAAAGTTAATAGATTATGGACGAAATCAACAGTGGCTATTTGCAATCATTGAAGAAAAAAAAGGGATAGATGTAGAGAGAAAGATTTATGTTTACAGTTCAGGGGATCCTGGTAAGGCAGTAAATTCTGATAAAAAGGTTAATTGGAGAAAGGTAAGGGAATATGATTTTACTCTTGTTTTACCTTGGAAGATAGAGTTGGGTGATTTAGATTACACAGATGGCCCTCAAGTAGTTATGGGGGTAAATAAGTCCACTCATTTTGATAGAGAAGCAAATGATAGGCTTTTCGTATATAATTGGGATGGAGAGAAGCTCTATAAGAAATGGACAGGTACAAGACTAGGCTATTACTTAAAGGATTTTTACATAATGGACTTTCTGGATATGATAGGGGAAGAGCTAATAGTAGTAGATAAAGACCAAGAAGGAAAGGATAGACTATTAGTATATTACTGGCTAGATTTTGGTTTCCAGCTTTTGGCCGAAAGCAAGTTTTATGATAGGATAGATAAAGTAAAATACATAGACAATAATCTATTAGGGTTAGTTTATATAGATAATGGCAATGAAATAACTACAAAGGTAATGGTAGAAGAGGGATGGGTTGTTGAGGTAGATTAATTTGGGAGGGGATAGAATGAGAAAAATAGCTAAATTTATGGCAATAACCATTATTCTAAACAGCATTTTGTTTGGCTGTACAGAGGCTAACAATAAGACTGAGGTAGAGGAAAACCCTACCAATACACAGGAGGAAGCAAATAAAGCCGTAGATAATGAAACAAATGAAACAATCGATGTAGTGAATTTCAATATAAACTGGACCATACCAGAGGAAATTGAAAACATTCAAATGCCATATGTTCCTACATCCTATACTGCAAAGGTGAAGCCATATGCTGTCAATGATGAGCTATCTAATATAGAAAACATCAGTCAAATTTCTGGTCTTATAGATGAGCAGAAAGAAATGCTTTCTAAGAATGGCTTTGTTGTATTACCAAGCAGAAGGACGAAGTTGCAATACATATATGAAGACAATGAATATACGGATATACCTAGCTTTGTTACAGCAGATGTGGCATTACATCTTTATCATCAGTTTTATGGGAAATCACTTATGTATGTTGAAACAGAACTTTTATCTAAGGATTTAGAAAAATTAACAGAGAGGATGCTGAAAAAATCCATTACTTTGTTAGGAAAAATAGATAATGATGAATTAAGGGATTTACAGAAAAAAAATATAGCCTATTTTTTAGTTGCTAAAATGCTTGTATCAGAAGACGAAAATATTGAAGTAAGTGTAGATAATGATATTCTTAATTTAGCAAAGGGAGAATATGAGCTTATTAAAAATGCATCAGGCATTGAGGCATCAGTTCTATTTGAGGATGAAAATTTAGACTATTCTCAGTTTACAGTAAGAGGCCATTACACCAGAAGTGAAAGGCTTGAAAGCTTCTTCAAGGCTATGATGTGGTATGGATTTACACCTGTTAATTTAATGAATTTGCAAACAGAAGAATTATACTATCAAGATACCTTGAAGGCACTTCTAATTACTTATACAGCATTTATTGACTATGAGGGGACTAATGATCTTAAGTCATGGAATAATATTTATGAGCCTACTGGTTTTTATGTAGGTCAATCAGATGATATAAATATTTTAGATATAAGGGACTTAATGGTATCAGTATTTGGTGAGGATATAGATGTAAATAGCTTTAGCGACATCAACTATTATGATAGAATTCATCAAGGAGTAAAGGAGCTAAGAGAGCCCAAAATAACTGGGAAATTTGTATCAAAACCTGTAAACAAAAGCTTTAAGTTTATGGGGCAGAGATATATATTAGATGGTTACATAATGCAAGAGCTAATGGAACCGCGTAAAAGACCTATACCAAATGGGTTAGATGTAATGGGAGTGCTAGGGAGTAAGCGTGGAGAGGAACTATTATTTAAGGTCTATGAACCACAAAAATTATGGCCAGAATATAAAGGAATATATAATGAGTTAAAGGAAGAAGTAGAAGACTATAATGATGAGCTTTGGCAGAACAACCTATATAACGGCTGGCTATGGTCAATAAAAAAACAGTTAAAAGAATTTGATAAAAACTCTGGAATGCCTATATTCATGACTAATGACGGCTGGAGAAGCAAATCACTAAATGCAGCATTATCTAGCTATGCTGAGTTAAAGCACGACACTGTACTATATGGAAAGCAACCAGTTGCTGAAGCTGGTGGGGCAATGGCAGTCCATGACCAGCATTATGTAGAGCCAAATATAGAACTATATGATACATTGCTATGGTTAATGAAGTATACAGTAGAAAACCTAAAAGCAAGAAATCTATTAAATGATAGGATGTTAGAGGGAACTGAAGATCACATTAGGCTATTGGAGCTTTTAAGATCTGTCTCATTAAAGGAATTAAACAATGAGCCACTTACAGAAGATGAGAAACTAAGACTCCTATATATTGGAGGAAGTATTGAATATATTATTGATTGCTATGTATCTGGAAGTACTTCTAAAGAAGATTTGAATAGTGGGGGATGGTCAATTGAGCAAAGCGCTATGGTGGTATCAGATGTAGCTACTTTGCCAGGAGAGCATTACCTATGTATGGGCACAGGATATTTTGATGAAATTTATGTAGTGGTTCCTGTGGAAGATAAGCTATACCTAACTAGGGGAGCAGTATATTCTTATTATGAGTTTACCAATAATAAAAGGCTAACTGATGAAGAATGGTGGGAGCTTAATGGACTTAAGACTATAAAGGAAGACACCTATGAGTACCTAGAATATGGAGAGCCATCTAAACAGCTACCAGCACAACCATTCTGGGTGAATACATTCAAATCTAAGACAAACAATGTTAAGATAGATCCACGAGAAGTAGATTGGGATAACTCAAATGATTAGTATAGGAGGAGAGAATATGCCAATTCAAAAAGTAAAATTTAACCAACATTCAAGGGAAGCTTTAGAGCAAATAATTAAGGGAGCATTTCTTACAGCAAAAGATGGTGATAGAGTAAATACTATGACCATAGGGTGGGGGAATATAGGTATAGTATGGGGCAAGCCAATATTTATGGTTGCAGTTAGATATTCCAGATATACATATGATCTTATAGAAAGCTCGAAAGAATTTACTGTAAGTATACCCATAAATAAGGACTTAAAAAAGGAATTAGCCTATTGTGGAAGATATTCAGGAAAAGATGTAGATAAATTTAAAGAGTGCAATATAACTATAGTAGATGGACAGAAGGTTTCAGCACCAATAATAGGGGAATGTGACCTCCATTATGAATGTAAGGTAGTCTACCAGCAAGCAATGGAGCCTGTTGCTTTATCTAAAGATATTAAAGAGAAGTATTATACAAAAAATGATTATCATGTATTGTATTTTGGAGAGATAGTGGATAGTTATTTGAAGGAATAAGAAATTTGCTAGTCAATTAAGAAGGAAGCATATAGCTTTAGGAAGAAGCTAGAGCTAACAAAATAAAAGAGATTTCACATAAAGAACAAGAGATAGGAAATTGACCTATCTCTTGTTTTTATATTTGAAATACTTGATAAATATAGTTAACAAAGTATCAAAATAATTTAAGTAAATAAATACTTAAATATATATCTAAAAAAGCAAAAAAGTTATTGACATATGCCATAAATTAGGTAAAATAATAATATACGGCATATGCCATAAACTTAAAAAAAGTTAGATTTAGAAGAAGAAGGAATAGAAGGACATAGTTAAAGCTCTAATTACTTCTGATTAGAATGGAGGTGATAAATTATGGCAAGACCGATGAAATGGAGAAAAGTATGTTGCTTACCTGAGAGGAATAGATTTGGGCCACTGGATTTACCTGCAGATGCAAATAACCATGTAAAGATGACTGTTGACGAGTATGAGACCATAAGGCTTATTGATTTAGAGGGTTTTACACAAGAAGAGTGTGCCAAAAAGATGAATGTAGCTCGTAGTACAGTTCAAGGTATTTATATTGAGGCCAGAAAAAAGTTGGCAGAATCATTAGTTAATGGAAAGTTACTGTGGATTGAGGGTGGTGAATACCAGCTTTGTGAAGGCTTGGGAAGCGGTTGTGGTCACGGTTGTCATAGACACAGGAGCAAGTCCATTGCAGAAGGCACTTAATAACTATTTAGAAATCAAAAGAATGGAGGATTGATGCTGCATTCTAATGAGGAAAAGATGTTTTCCACTATAGGTGATAATTATGATTATCTGGTCCAGACAGTACAATTATAATCTAAAATACGAGGAGAAATATTATGAGTGAAAAGTGTAATAACAGCTGCATTAGCTGTTCGGAGGACTGCTCAGAAAGAAAAGAACAAAAAAGTGATTTTTTTGACAAACTTCATGAGATGAGCAAAGTAAAGAAGGTTATAGGTATTATGAGTGGAAAAGGGGGTGTGGGCAAGTCGCTTGTTACTTCTATGCTGGCAGTTGCTATGAACAAGATGGGCTATAATACTGCAATTCTTGATGCAGATATTACTGGACCTTCTATTCCTAAAGCATTTGGCATCAATGAAAAAGCAAAAGTCAATGAACTTGGTCTATTCCCTATTAAAACTAAGACAGGTATTGATATTATGTCTGTCAATTTACTTTTAGAGAATGATACTGATCCAGTCGTATGGAGAGGGCCTATAATTGCCGGGACAGTCAAGCAATTTTGGACAGATGTTATATGGAAAGATGTGGATTTTATGTTCATTGATATGCCTCCTGGTACAGGAGATGTTCCCCTTACTGTATTTCAATCTATTGCTATTGACGGGATTATAGTAGTGACTTCACCACAAGAACTGGTATCAATGATTGTTTCAAAAGCGGTCAAGATGGCAGAAATGATGAATATTCCTATTATAGGTCTGGTAGAAAACATGTCCTATTTTAAATGCCCTGATAATAACAAGGATTATCAAATATTTGGGGAGAGCCATATTGAAAAAGTTGCTGATAAATATAATTTAGAGCTTCTTGCTAAACTACCTATTGACCCAAGGGTTTCAGCAGCATGTGACAAAGGGACAATAGAATTTTTTAATGGTAATTGGCTTGAGTCTGTTGCAAAAATATTAGGGAATATGGGGGAAAAATAAAACTATGAAAATTGCTGTAGCAAGTGGTGATTCCAAAGTGGCAGTAGAAGCATACCTAAAAGGCTCCTTAAAATCAACTGGTTCAGTTTGCCATGAGCATAAGCATCATGACGAATGTGGCCAATAAAGGATATCATAAGTATTGAAAAACAGTACTTGCACTTAATAATAAGTGCAAGTACTGTTTGAATAGGATTTTCTTGTCCTCAATATAGTATATCCACACTATCTTAACAATAGTTAACAAGTCTTGTAAGCAAACTAGTTAAAGAATAAACAATCTAAGTTAGTGAGAGCAAGAAATCTCTAATAATTATTTATCAATATCCAGATTAATAATAAGAAGGTATATTTTAAAGGTATTTAGTAAAGATGCCTTGCAAATATAGAAGAGAATTAGTGAGGAGGTAATGAAGTGACAAAATACATATGTTCAGTATGCGGCTACATCTATGACGAATCAAGGGGTGTACTTGAAGCAGACATTGCCCCAGGTACAAAATGGGAGGATCTTCCGGAAGACTGGCTTTGTCCTCTCTGTGGTGCAACAAAATCTGAATTTGAGAAACAGGGTGAAACACATGCATCTCCGGAAAAGAAGCCTATATCAGTGATTGAGTCTACTACAGATATGAAAGAGATGTCTCCATTGGAGATTAGTGCACTTTGTACAAATCTTTCTCGTGGCTGTGAAAAACAATATAAAGAGGAAGAAGCAGCTCTCTTTAGTGAATTATCCAGATATTTTAAATCGGCATCTGCGCCAGCTAAGGAACCAGATTTTAGCAAGTTGATTGAATTAATTGAAAAAGATCTAGAAGAAGGCTTTCCAAAGGCTAATGCTGTATCATCTGATGCAAAGGATAGAGGTGCTCTTCGTGCTTTGGTCTGGAGTGAGAAGGTTACACGTATTCTAAAGTCTCTATTGACTAGATATCAAAAAGAGGGCGATGCCATGCTTGAAAATACAGGCGTTTATGTTTGTACTATCTGTGGTTTTATTTACATAGGGGACAAGCTTCCAAAAATTTGCCCTGTCTGTAAGGTTCCAAATTGGAAATTTGAAAAGATTGAAGGGAGGCAATAATGATGGCGAATAAATATGCTGTAAGAAATATAAGACTGTGCACAAAGGACTGTCTATGCCTATATGTCTGCCCTACAGGGGCGACAGATACAGAGAACAGTATTATTGATATTGACAAATGCATGGGTTGTGGGGACTGTGCAGACGCCTGCCCATCTGGTGCAATTTCTATGGTGCCTAAGGAATATCCTAAACAGCAGGAGAAAACTGAACCTGTTATCAATGCACTTAAAGCACTTTTGAGTAGCAAATCAGAGCAGGAGAACATTGCTTCTGGATTACATGGAAAGCTAGCTTTAGCAATTGAAAAATCCAATCATATTATGTCAGAGGATATTATTCGTGAAGCAGGATATATGCTACCTCAAAGTGAAAATGCTAAGGAATTTTTACATTCACTTCTTGCTCAAAGCCAAGCAGAAGGCTTTCCTAAAGAAAGTTTGGAAAAATTATTAGACTTTTAATCTCTTCTCATGCTTTTTCTAGCATTACTCATTTAAAAATGATAATATAAAGTGTAACAGTAAAATCTGTCGGAAAATGTAATATAGGAGGACAGGTATGTATACTATAAGAAATGTAATAAATGTGGTAGGTGCAATATACAAAGATGATAAGTGGCTCATGATAAAGAGAAGTGAAAAAGAAGAGTATGCACCTGGTATAATTGCTATGATTGGTGGAAAGGTAGAGAATGAGGGAGAAGAATATAGTATTCTTGAAAATACATTGAGAAGAGAAGTAATGGAAGAAGTAGACATTGAATTAAGTGAAAACATAACCTATATAGAAAGCATAGGTTTCATATCAAAAAAATGGGGACCGGTTGTAGATGTAGTATTCTTATGTGAGCATAAAAGTGGTGTACCCTATCCAGCATCACCAAATGAGGTTGAAGAAGTCTACTGGATGACAAGAGAGGAAGTTGCAGAAAATGAAGAAGTCCCGCAGTGGGTGAAGAACTGCATCAATAAGGCAGAGAAACTAAGACTTTGTTTAAAGAGCAATTGCTCTTAATAAAAAATAAAAGGAATGATGCAATGCTTCAATTTTTACCTATAAATAAAGAGGAAATGAAGGAAAGAGGTTGGGAACAGCTGGACTTTATACTGATAACAGGAGATGCATATGTAGACCATCCCTCCTTTGGTGCAGCCATAATCGGGAGATTATTAGAAAACGAGGGCTTTAAAGTAGGAATTATTTCACAGCCCACTTGGAAAAACACTAAGGATTTTAGAAGACTAGGAAAGCCAAGACTTGGCTTTCTAATAACTGGTGGCAATATCGATTCTATGGTAAATCATTATTCTGTTGCTAAGAGAAGAAGAAAAAAGGATGCTTATTCTCCTGGCGGGAAGATGGGACTTCGTCCAGATAGGGCGACTATAGTCTATGGAAATAGGGCAAAGGAAGCCTACAGTGATGTGCCAATTATACTAGGAGGTATAGAGGCAAGTCTAAGAAGATTAGGTCATTATGATTATTGGGATGATAAGGTTAGACGCTCTATACTATTAGATTCAAAAGCAGATTTATTAGTCTATGGTATGGGAGAAAAGCAAATAGTTGATCTAGCCCATGGACTTAATAATGGAATAGATATTCAATATCTAAACTTTATAAAGGGGACTGCATACAAAACAAAGACAATAGACCATATAAATGATGGGATAATACTGCCATCATACGATGATATAATAGAATCAAAGAAAAAATATGCGGAAAGTTTTATGGCTCAGCACAATAATATGGATGCCATATGGGGCAAGACTCTAATAGAGCCTTATAGAGATATGTATGTAGTAGAAAATCCACCGGCTAATCCATTAGAACAATCTGAGTTAGACAGAACATATTCACTACAATACATGAGGAATTATCATCCAATATATGAGGAATCAGGTGGAATTCCTGCCATAGAGGAAGTCAAATTTAGTATCATAAGCAATAGAGGCTGTTTTGGAAGCTGTAGTTTTTGCGCTCTTACTTTTCATCAGGGGAGAGTTGTACAGGCGAGGAGTCATATATCCATAATGACAGAGGCGGAGAAAATGGTATGGGAACCTGACTTTAAGGGATATATACATGATGTAGGTGGACCTACAGCCAATTTTAGACATAGGGCCTGTGATAAACAGGTTAAGCATGGAGTATGCAAAAGCAAGCAATGTCTTTTTCCAAATCCATGTAGTCAATTAAATATTGACCATCAAGACTATCTAAGGCTTTTAAGAAAGCTTAGACAGCTGCCAAATGTAAAAAAGGTATTTATACGTTCTGGATTAAGATATGATTATTTAATTCATGACAAGGATGATGAGTTCTTCAACGAGCTTTGCCAGCATCATATAAGCGGTCAATTAAAGGTGGCTCCTGAGCACATATCCCCAAATGTCTTAGAAAAAATGGGTAAGCCTAGTAGAAAAGTATATGATAAATTTGTTGCAAAATACAAGAAAATTAATGAAGACCTAGGCTTAAAGCAATTTATAGTGCCGTATTTAATGTCCAGTCATCCAGGCTCAACATTAAAGGAAGCCATAGAACTAGCAGAATATCTTAGAGATTTAGGTTATATGCCTGAACAGGTACAAGACTTTTATCCAACTCCAGGAACATTATCTACATGTATGTATTATACAGGATTAGATCCTAGAACAATGCAAGAAGTATATGTGCCTAAAAATCCCCATGAAAAAGCAATGCAAAGAGCATTGATACAATATAGGAATCCAAAGAACTATGATTTAGTTCATGAGGCACTTACAAAAGCAGGAAGAACAGATTTAATAGGTTTTGTAGAAAAGTGCTTAATATGGCCTAGGAAAAAGGAAGGAAGCGCTAAAAATATTAGCTACAAAAAAACATATAAAGGTAGCAATAAGGAGAAAAAAGAAAAAGGTCCAAGAAGAAAAAATAAAAATGAAAATAAAAGTCAAGACTCAAGTATCAAAAAATCCTTTAGAAAAAGTTAGTAAAAAGCTAATAAAAATCAAATAAGGAACAAACAAAAGGAATAAGAAGATATTTTTCTTTTTCCTTTTTTGTTTACTTGTATTTAATATCTACAGAGTTAGCTAAATGGTCAGCAATAAAAATGTGTATAAAATTGTAAAAAATATTGAAAAATAAGACTTTTTGTCATATAATATGGGTAAGTATTAATAAATATACAAAGTAGGCAAGATAAGGAGATCTAATATACATTATATGAAATTGACTAATGAGCAAAGTTCAATATTAGAAAGGAGTATAGGATGTTTATTATGAAGCCATTGGACTTTTAGAATGTAATTATGATTGATAGGAGGCTATAAATATGTTCAAGTTAAATAAAAATAAAGAGAAGCCTTTAAGAAGAGACTTGTCTCTTGATAAGTTAAATAAAGATACTATTCTTTTAGCTATGGCAAAATTCATAGATGGAAAACCAAGCTACCTTACAGAGGAAGATGTAGGTTCTATAGAAATAGCTCAAAAATGGAATGAGCTAATAGATCATATAGTTGCTGAAAAGAAACAAACCACAATGGATGTTAACCGAATAGTGGAAGAAATCACTAGAATGGATTCCATGAGAGATATGATAAAGAGTGCTGATCTACAGAGGGATTCACTACATACAATGGTTGCCAATAGTGAAGAGTTGACTGCATCAATTGAAGACGTAACTAACATCATTCAAGAAGCTGCCTCCTATACTAACAATACTCACAACAATGCAAAAACAGGTGTAACTAACACCGAAAAATCAATAGATTTTGTTATCCATTCTTTTGAAGAAATGAATGCAGTCAATACTGAAATGGGACAAGTAAAAGAGAGAACAAGTGCAATTAACCAAATTATTGATATTGTAAAAGGGATAGCAGATCAAACTAATTTGTTAGCTTTAAATGCTGCTATAGAGGCTGCAAGAGCGGGTGAGCATGGAAGAGGTTTTGCTGTAGTTGCAGATGAAGTAAGAAAGTTAGCTGAGCATACAAAAGTATCAGTTGAACAAGTACAAAGCAATATTATAGAGTTACAGAAAGCTATTGATTTATCAGTGAACAGAGTGGATAGTATAACATCTACCCTTAATACAGGAAAAGTTCTTGTAAATGAAACATTGACCATAATTAACAATATAAGCAAATCCGTTGAGGAACTTGATTGTACTGTAACTCAGGTGGCTGCCAACTCAGAACAACAGGCTGCAGCAACTGAAACCTTTGCAGAAACCATTGAGAATATATCTAATGAAGCAGACTTTATTGGGAAGAGCTCTCAAGATACGGGTTTAACAATATACAAATTAAGTAAAAAACTTGATGATATTCGATTGGACCTATTAAAAAATAAAGACATTTTAGAAGAAAAAGACATGATAGATATCTATAAAACAGACCATTTGCTTTGGAGATGGCGTGTATATAATATGCTATTAGATTATGAAAAAATAGATACAAATGTAGTTGGAGATTATAAAAATTGTCGTCTAGGTCAGTGGTATTACAATGAAGGGTGTACACAGTTTAGTGATGTAAAGGCTTTTGTAAATATGGAAAAATATCATATAGATCTCCATAGTATTGCAAAAGAAGCAGTTGAAGCTTATAATAGGAGAGACATTGCAAGAGCAGAGGAAAATTTGCATAGAATGGACGAGTGTTCTAAAGTTGTTTTTGATTATTTAGATGATATAAAAAGCGAAATTTGATTTAAAATAAAGATAGAGTAAATAGCAAATGTTTTTTATGGACTACTAGAGGGTATTTTTGGATTAATATTAGTACTTAAATAGGAAAAAACTAAGCATATAGTAGTTTAGTGAAAATAAATCCCATTAGTAATTTAACCTAGATAAATTAAATTATTGATTTTTATACTAAGTATGATAGAATAGCTTTTGTTGGAATTTTAATTGGAAAGAGGAATAATAGTGAAAACAAAAAGAGATGATGTACGAAACTTAGCTATAATCGCCCACGTTGATCATGGTAAAACTACATTAGTAGACCAGCTTTTGAGACAAAGTGGTACATTTAGGGCAAACCAAGCCCTTACAGAAAGAGTTATGGATTCAAATGACCTGGAGAAAGAACGCGGTATCACAATACTATCTAAAAATACTGCGGTACACTACAAAGATACAAAAATAAATATTATAGATACCCCTGGCCATGCAGATTTTGGTGGAGAAGTAGAGCGTGTTCTTAAGATGGTAAACGGTGTAATTTTAGTAGTTGATGCCTTTGAAGGAGCTATGCCACAGACAAAATTTGTACTTAAAAAGGCACTAGAGCTAAACCTACCAGTTATAGTTTGTATTAATAAGGTGGATAGACCAGAAGCAAGACCAAATGAAGTAATAGACGAAGTATTAGATTTATTTATAGAGCTAGGTGGAGATGACAGCCAGCTAGAATGCCCATTCGTTTTTGCATCTGCAAAAAGTGGAACTGCTTCCTTGGATATGAATAAGCAAAAAGAAAATATGGAAGATTTGTTTGAAACCATATTAGAGTATATTCCTGCTCCTGAAGGAGAAAAGGATGAGCCTCTACAGGTCCTCATATCTACAATAGACTATAATGAGTACGTAGGTAGAATAGGCATTGGAAAGGTTGAAAGAGGAAGTATTAAAGTAAATGAACAAGCAGTTATGGTAAATTATTTAGAGCCAGACGTTCTAAAGAAAGTTAAGATTACAAAGGTGTATGAATTTGAAGGGCTTAATAGAGTAGAAGTAGAGAGAGCTGATATAGGAAGTATAATAGCAGTATCTGGTGTTGAAGGAATACATATAGGAGATACCATATGTTCACCAGAAAGACCAGAACCATTGACCTTTGTTAAAATATCAGAGCCAACTATTGCCATGACATTCTCAGTAAATAACAGCCCCTTCGCTGGACAGGAAGGAAAGTTTATTACAACAAGACAGATTAGAGAGCGATTATTTAAAGAGCTTAATACTGATGTAAGCCTAAGAATAGAAGAAACTGATTCAACTGATTCATTTAAGGTATCGGGCAGAGGAGAACTTCACCTTTCAATATTAATAGAAACCATGAGAAGAGAAGGCTATGAATTTCAAGTTTCCAAACCAGAGGTTTTATTTAGGACTATAGATGGAATGAAGCATGAGCCTATAGAAAAGGTAACTATAGATGTGCCTGAGGAATATGTAGGTTCTGTCATTGAAAAGCTGGGACAGAGAAAAGGCGAACTAGTTACTATGGCTCAACCTAATGGAGGCTATACTAGATTAGAGCTTATGATACCAGCGAGAGGCCTTATTGGCTATCGTTCAGAGTTTATGACAGACACTAGAGGTAATGGAATATTAAACTCTGTATTTGAAGGATATCAGCCATATAAAGGAGATATTCCTAGAAGACCTCAGGGGTCATTAGTAGCCTTTGAATCAGGAGACTCTGTAACATACGGATTATATGCAGCCCAAGAAAGAGGGATTCTCTTTATCTCTGCAGGAACTAGAGTATATGAAGGTATGGTAGTAGGGCAAAATGCCAAGTCAGGGGATATTGAAGTTAATGTGTGTAAAAGAAAACAGCTTACAAATACTAGAGCATCAGGTTCAGATGATTCATTAAGACTTTCACCTCCTAAGTTGATGAGTCTTGAGGAAGCATTAGAATTTATAGAAGACGATGAATTACTAGAGATTACTCCTGAAAATATAAGAGTAAGAAAGAGCATATTAGATACTAATTTAAGATATAAATCTAAGAAGAAACAGTGATAAGCCTTTTATTATAGTAGGCACAAGAGCACTTGTTACAATATAAGTCATGGAAAGAATTAAAGAGTCAAGAGGATAGGTTATTGAATAATCAAGGGACCTGGTCTCTTGATTATTTTATTGTATAGTTTATTTGCATTTCTAGGTAATTTTAAATTTACTTATGAATATATTAAAGGAAAATGAACTTATATATAGAAATGTATTATATGACTTATTTTTAGCTATACATTTAAGCTGATTATTAAAATTTAATATATAAGAGGAGGGTATTCATGGTACTAACAAAAATGATTAGTGAAGGTTTTTCTGAGGCAATGGTGCTATCATATTACGAGGGTTTCACAGATATAAATACACCAGTAAAAGAAGCTGAAGACATGATAAAGCATTTACTAAGTGAGGAAGAGTTTACAGGAAAATATAATGAGATTCAAAGCTTTAAATTAACTAGAAAAGATAACCCTAAGAAGGTTGTCCTCATAGGATTAGGGAAAAAAGAAGAATTAGACTTAGAAAAGGTTAGGAAAATATTTGCAAAGGCTATTAAGGAAGTAATAGGACTAAAGGCAAATGATGTAGACATTTACCCTATAAAGAGTAGCAATGGATTATCATTAAGCCAAATTGCAAGAGCAATGACAGAGGGACTAGTACTAGCTAGCTATAAGTTTGATAAATATATACAAGATAAAAAGGAAAACCCAGTTAAAAAAATATACATGGTAGGCGCTAATGCTGATGAAATTGTAGATATAGATAATGGAGTAGATGAAGGTAATCTTCTAAGTAAATCTACTATATTAGCTAGAGACATGGTAAATGAACCTGCAAATGTATTGACACCTGCAAGATTAGCTGCCATTGCAGAAAAAACAAGTAAAGAAAGTGGCTTTGAGGTGGAGATATTAAAGGAAGATAAAATACAAGAGCTTGGAATGGACGCTTTTTTAGCTGTTGCTAGAGCTTCTGAAAATAGACCTAGACTTATTGTTATGAGATATTTTGGAGATAAGAAAAATAAGAAGGAAGTTATTGGACTTGTAGGAAAAGGGCTTACTTATGACAGTGGTGGGCTTTGCATCAAATCAAAAGATGGTATGGTAAACATGAAATGCGACATGGGTGGAGCAGCTTCTGTTGTAGGAGCTATGGAAGTCATTGCAAAGAGAAAGCTAAAGATAAATGTAATAGCAGTAGTTGCAGCATGTGAAAACTCAATTAGTGGAAACAGCTTTAGAACAGGGGATATAATTGGCTCTATGGCTGGGAAAACAATATTTATTGCTAGTACAGATGCAGAAGGAAGACTAACACTAGCAGATGCAGTACACTATATAATTGAAAAAGAAAAGGTTACAAGGGTCTTAGATATAGCTACACTAACAGGAGGAGCTGTAGTTACATTAGGCTCAACAGCTACAGTAGTAGTATCTAATGATGACGAGTTTTATAAGACATTAGAGGATGCATCAAAGGTAACAGGAGAAAAAATATGGAGAATGCCACATTTCGATGATTATAAGGAGCTTCTGAAATCCAAAGTAGCAGACCTAACAAACTCTGCTGGAAATCCTCAAGCTATTACAGCTGCATTATTTGTAGGTGAATTCATTCAAGATAAATCTTGGATACACATGGACATAGCAGGTACAGCCTTTACAGGTAAAAGCAGTGAATATATAGCAGAAGGCGGCACAGGAGTAGGGGTCAGGACTATTTATGAAATGGTGAAAACCCTATCTAAATAATATAATTTAGGTTTATAGAGAAAAAAATAGCACCTTTATTTTGAGATAAGTAGACATATCTTGGGATAAAGGTGTGTTTTTATGATTTAACCTGACTTTCACAATGCTTTGTCGGAAAATCCATGGTAACTTAAACTGAGGTGAGGACCAAATTTGTTGAGGCTAGTAAAGTAGATAAATTTGTCTGGAGATTAAAATAGTATTTACTCCATGCCAATTAATTGAAGCAATTAATAAATTAAATTAATTAATAAATTAAATTAATTAATATATATATTGACAATATTAATTATTGGTACTATAATTTTAATTAGGAAATATTGTATAGGGGTGATGATATTGGACAAAAAGAATGACTTGGGAAAACTTCTAAGACTACTAAAAACTTTTCCCAAGAAATCCTACTTTATTATTGGTCTAATTTGCACAGTTTTTATAGCAATAACGAGCATAGCCACATCTTATATTATAAAAGAATTTTTAGATGCAGCTACTAATAGGGATATGACCCTTTTTAAGCAAACTGTGTATCTGGGGATAGGGGTTTTTATAGTTGATACTGTATTAGTTTATATTAAAAATAAGCTATTCGGAATATATACTGAATCTGGAATAAGAAAACTAAGAAAGTTGTTAGCAGAAAAGATAGTTGGTATTCCTATTAGTAAGCTAGAAGAAAAGCATTCAGGGGACTATATTTCAAGGTCAACCAATGATATTAACAAAATTAAGACATTTTTATCAACTACAGTATCAGAAATGATTTCAATTCCTCTTACTGCAATTGGAGCTTTAATTTATTTATGTATCTTGAACTGGAAGCTGACAATTATTAGCTTGGTATTAACTCCTATATTGATATTAGGTGCTAGTATTCTAAGCGCTCCAATAGGTAAAATTAGCAAAGAGCTTCAAGAAAAGCTAGGAAAAGTAAACTCCATAGTCCAAGATGTAATCGGGGGAGTAGAGATTTTCAAGGCATATAATCTGGAAGAAACCTTAGGGAAAAAGCACCATGATGCAGTTAATGATAGTGTAGAAAGTGGAAAACGTCTAGCAAAGACAATGTCAGTTCTAAGCAGTTTTTCTTTATTTCTGGGAATAATACCCTTTTTCACAACATTTATTATAGGTGGATATTGGGCAATTGAAGGAACTATGACTGTAGGAAGCTTACTAGCATTTATAAACTTATTAAACTATTTGACTCACCCAGTAAGCTATTTTCCTAGACTAATGGGAGAATTAAAGAGTAGTTTAGCAGCTGTAGACAGGGTTTTTGATATAATTGATACTGAGGAAGAGAGAAAAGATGGATCTAATTTTGAAATAAATGGGACTTTAGATATGATTAGTTTCAATAATGTAGGATTTTCTTATCCAGATAGCGAGGATACAGTATTTAATGGTCTTAGCTTTACTATAAAAAATGGAGAATCAGTTGCTTTAGTAGGTCCTAGTGGTGGGGGGAAAAGCACAATTATCAATCTATTGCTTGGATATTATGATAATTATGATGGTGATATAAAAGTAGGGGATAAGGAACTTAAAAAATGGAATTTAAATAGTCTTAGAAATTGCTTTGCATTAGTTTCTCAAGACACATTTCTTTTCCCAGAATCAATAAAGGAAAATATTAGTTATGGTAAAATATATGCCAAGAATGAGGATATCATCAATGTTGCAAAAAGTGCAAATGCAGATGGCTTCATAAATGAATTTGAAAAGGGATATGAAACAGTTGTAGGTCAATTAGGCAACACTATTTCAGGAGGACAGAAGCAAAGATTATCTATAGCTAGAGCAATAATAAAGGATGCACCAATACTTTTACTAGATGAAGCTACCTCTGCCCTGGATACAGAATCAGAGGCCCTAGTTCAAGAAGCACTAGAGGATTTTGTAAAAAATAGAACTAGCTTAGTCATAGCCCATAGACTATCAACTATTAAAAATGTAGATAGAATTTTAGTGCTAAAGGATGGGAAGATCGCGGAAGAAGGAAATCATAATGAGCTAATTGAATTGAATGGATTTTATACTGAGCTTTATAACAAGCAACTTAAAAATCAAGAGTTGACTCTAAAAAAAGAGGTGGTGTAAGTGAAGAAGAATAGTAGTTTCTTAAGAATCTTTAAATTTATGGGAAAGTCACTTATGCCATATATATTAGGATTACTAGTGATTGCAATATTTGGACTTTTGATTGAAGTATTCTTTTCTTTGACCTTCAAGGGTATGTTTGATGCCATAGCAATGAAAGAATGGTCAACAATGCTAGATTCAATAAAAGAATACGCAATATACCTAGCATTTATTTTTGTTACTTTTCCGCTATTTATTTATATAGCACAATATTCTGCTACAGTGACAACCGGTAATATCAGAAAGAGTGTATTCAATAAACTGAAGGTTCTTCCTTTAAGCTATATAAAGGGAAAACACAGTGGTGAGCTAGTTTCTAGGTTTACAAATGATATAAATGAAGTTGAAAAGGCATATGCAAGCTATTTTATTGATTTCTCTTCTAGGATACTAACTGGTATAGGGACCTTGATATTTACTTTCGTATTAGAATGGCGTTTAGGTGTTATATCTGTAATCATTGGAGTTTTAAGCCTTCTAGTAAATATCTACTATGCAAAGATTCTTAAAAATATGAGCATAAAGGTACAAGAGAGTTTATCTAATCTAAACGAAAGACTGACAGATTTATTAGAAGGTATTTACCTTATCAAAAGCTTTAATATCAGTAATGTAATACTAGACAAATATAATAAAAGAAATACAGAAGCATACCAGCTTTCAAAGGATAGAGTAAACCAAAAATCCATAGTATCAGCAATGAATAATATTATTGGAATAATTACTTTTGGAGGAATTGTTGGAGTTGGTTCATACTTAGTAATTAAAGGTGAAACATCTGTAGGCGTTATTGTTGCAGTAGTTCAACTCCAAAATGGAGTAAGTTCACTAGCCAGAGGGCTGGGGGATTTTATATCTGAGCTCCAAGGTTCCCTTGCAGCTGCGGATAGACTATTTGAAGTATTAGATGAAGAAGAAGAGCCCGAAAGCTTTGAATTAACTGGAGATTATGAGGCAGATAAAGATTTTGGGATTAGTTTTAACAATGTCGGCTTTGAATATGATAGGGAAAAGGTCTTGCGGGAGCTTACATTTAATGTACCAAAGGGCAAGGTTTATGCACTGGCTGGCCCTAGTGGTGGAGGGAAAACTACTATTTTCAAGCTATTACTAAATCTTTATCCACCAAAGGAAGGGAATATAGCAATAGGTGGGAAGCCAATTTCTAATCAGAATATAAAGGATATAAGAAAGAAAATTGCCTATGTTCCACAGGATGCCTACCTCTTTTCAGGAACAATAATGGATAATATAAGACATGGAAAGAAAAATGCTACATTTGATGAGCTAGTAAATGCAGCTAAAATGGCTAATGCCCATGATTTCATAGTGAATATGGAGGACGGCTATGATACACTTGTAGGAGAAAAAGGTAGCAAGCTTTCAGGAGGGCAAAGACAAAGAATAGCCATAGCAAGGGCCATACTAAAGGATGCCCCAATACTCTTATTAGATGAAGCAACTTCTTCATTAGATACTGAATCAGAGAAGCTAGTTCAAGAAGCACTAAATAAGCTAATGATAGGTAGAACAACTTTGGTCATAGCTCATAGATTATCTACTATTGAGGATGCAGATGAAATATTAGTACTAAAGGAAGGAAATATTGCCGAAAGAGGAAGGCATAGTGAGTTGTTAGAGCTAAATGGTATATATGAAGGTTTATATGCCCAGCAGTTTGGCAACGGCATACCTCTGGCCAAAGAATTAGCAGATTAAAGATATAGTTTTTAAGCTTTAATTAATTTTCAAATAGCTTCATATTTCCTTCATATTTTTTTATTATAATAAAAGTACCAAATACATAAGGAGGTGTTTTATTATGAAAAAGAAAATAATAGTTTTATCACTAGTAGCTATCCTTGTACTCTCAATAGGAGCTATAGCATTTGCAGAAACTACAACTGATATTCCAAGCTGGTTTAAGGAAATGATTAGCTGGAAAAAGGAAAGAGTTAATGAGGCTGTAAAATCAGGCCAGATAAATGAGGAAGAGGCAAAGGCACTAAATGAGAGAATTGAATACATGGAAAAGTCCCACGAGGAAAATGGCTTTAATTACCCAGGAGATTGCTTAAATGATAATACTAGAGGAATGGGAAGAGGCTTTGGAAGAGGAAAGATGAAGAACCAAGGTCAAAGACAGGGCATGATGAATAGATTTGGATGGAATAACAAATAATAAAAACAAAAAACTGCTTAGAAATAGGCAGTTTTTTTATGACCTAACTTGATTTTATCTACACTTTTTGTACATAATCTGATAAAGTAATATTTAGAGACTCAAACAAAAAGAAGAGGTGAAATGATGAATAAATACTTAGAAATGTTCTCAGTTTTTTTCAAAATAGGAGCTTTTACAATAGGTGGAGGATATGCCATGGTGCCGCTTATTGAAGCTGAAGTTGTAGATAAGAAAAAGTGGATTGAAAAGAATGAGTTCGTAGATACTCTTGCCCTGGCTCAATCTTCTCCCGGACCTATAGCTGTAAACACAGCTGTATTTGTGGGCTTTAAAATGGATAGATATAAGGGTGCTTTTTTCACTACATTAGGTGCAATATTGCCATCCTTTTTAATTATTTTAGCTATTGCAATGTTTTTTAGAGAAATAAAGGACTTAGAAGCAGTAGAAAGCGCATTTAAAGCTATAAGACCTGCAGTAGTAGCATTAATAGCTACATCTGTTATTAGCTTATCCAAAAACTCAAAGCTAAAAGGAATGGCTTTTATTATACCTATAGCAGTGGCAGCATGTGTTGCTTTCTTAAAAATAACTCCTATTTTATTCATTATATTAGCAGCAATTGGTGGAAACATTTACATGGCTAAAAAAGGAGGCACAAAACAATGATATACTTAGAACTTTTCATAACATTTTTTAAGATTGGCCTCTTTAGTTTTGGCGGAGGATATGCTATGCTCCCATTAATTCAGACTGAAGTAGTAGATATAAACCAGTGGCTTAGTGTCAGCGAGTTTACAGATATAGTTGCCATATCACAGGTTACACCTGGACCTATAGCAGTAAATAGTGCTACCTATATCGGATATACAGTTACAAATACAGTTTTCGGTTCTTTTTTCGCGACTTTAGGAGTTGTATTACCATCAGTGATAATAATGCTAATAATATGTAATTTCTTTTTCAAATTTAAGAACAACAAATTTGTGGAAAATGCATTTGTAGGGCTTAGGCCAGTAGTAGTAGGCCTTGTATTATCTGCCATGCTACTACTTATCAACAAAGAGACCTTTATAGATTACAAGAGTATTATATTTTTTGCATTAGCTTTCTTTGCTACTTATAAATATAAGATACATCCAATATTGCTTACTTTAGTTGCAGGAATTTTAGGATATATTATTTATTGAGGAGGAGTGTATTTTGGATTTTAGATTTGATCCTTTAACCTATAGTTATCCGTCCAAAAGAAATGTAGTTTATGGAAAAAAAGGGATGGTAGCAACAGGTAACCCATTAGCAGCACAGGCAGGACTAGAGATACTAAAAAAAGGTGGCAATGCCATAGATGCAGCTATTGCAACAGCAGCTACATTAACTGTTGTAGAGCCTACAGCCAATGGAATAGGTGGAGATGCCTTTGCATTAGTGTGGACAGGAAACAAGCTTCATGGCTTAAATAGTAGTGGGCCGTCACCTAAATCAATAAGTGCAAAAATATTAAAAGAATTAGGATATACAGAGATGCCTAAATATGGTTTAATACCAGTCAATGTGCCAGGCACACCAGCTGCATGGGCAGACCTATCTAAGAAGTTTGGAAAGTTACCATTTGAAGAAGTACTAGAGCCAGCCATTAAATATGCAGAGGAAGGCTTTACTATTCAGCCAGGTGTAGGAGTTGGATGGGCAGCCGCATTTAGGAATTATGCTAAAGAAAGAGAAAAAAAAGAGGAGTTCCAGACTTGGTTTGATACCTTTGCACCAAATGATAATTGCCCAAGGATTGGTGACTATATTACATTAAAGGACCATGGAAGAACCCTAAGAGAAATAGCTAAGACCATGGCAGAAAGCTTTTATCGTGGAGAATTAGCAGAGAAAATAGATGGATTTTCTAAGAAATACGGTGGATATATTACTAAAGAGGATTTAGCCGAGTATAATCCAGAATGGGTTGAGCCAATAAGCACCGACTACAAAGGATATGAAGTATATGAAATACCTCCAAATGGTCATGGAATAACTGTACTTATGGCATTAAATATATTAAAAGAAATGAAGCTAGGCTCTAAAGATTCCTTTAGTAGTACACATTTACAAATAGAAGCTTTAAAGTTGGCCTTTGTAGATGCTCAGAAATATATTGCAGATCCCAAAACAATGAAAGTAAAAACAGAGGAATTACTTACACAAGAATATGCTAGAGAAAGAAGAAAACTAATAACAGACAAAGCAATAATGCCTGAAGCTGGTCAGCCTTCTAAAGGAGGAACTGTTTATCTTTGCACAGCAGACGAAGAAGGAAATATGGTTTCTTATATTCAAAGTAATTACATGGGATTTGGCTCTGGACTAGTAGTTCCTAATACAGGAATTTCTCTACATAATAGGGGAGCAAACTTTAACTTAGACCAAGAATCAGACAATTGTATCGGAGGATGTAAGAGGCCATATCATACAATTATTCCAGGATTTTTATCAAAGGATGGAAAACCAGTAGGGCCTTTTGGAATTATGGGAGGATTTATGCAACCACAGGCTCACCTTCAGGTTATGATAGACACAATAGATTATCAAATGAATCCTCAAGAGGCATTAGATAGACCTAGATGGCAATGGGTTGGAGATAAGACTATAGAGGTGGAGCAAAGCTTTGATAATAGGCTGGCCTTAGAGTTAATTAGAGCAGGACATAATATTGTAGTGAAAGCTAATAGTGTGGGCTTTGGGAGAGGTCAGATAATTTGGAGAAATGATGACGGTGTCCTATGTGGAGCGACAGAACCACGAACAGACGGACAGGTAGCAGTTTGGTAAATATTCAAAGTAAAAATCATTAGAAAAACAAAAAATAAAAAATAAAAAATAAAAAATCACAAATCACAAATAAATTAAAAGCAATTATCTTGGATATACTAAATCTGAGGTGATTGCTTTGTTTAATTTGAAGAAAAATACAGCCTTAGAGGTTATAGTCTTGTTAGGTATAATCATATTTTTGACAATAGGATGTACAAAGAAATCTGAAAAGCCTAATATAAAAAACAAAGAAGAAAAAATACCTGAAAGACTAAGCGCAATGAAAGATAAGAATGAAGCCATAATAGATCAAATAGAAAGAATACTTGAAGAGATGAAAAAACCAGAAGAAGCAAAAAAACCAGAAAAGGATCAAAAACAAGACCAGGACTCTCAGCAAGGTAGAGTAGATGAACAAAGTGAGGGTAGTAACTCAAGCACAGAAGGAGGAAATGATCAAAACCAGCAAAAAACTTCTGAAAAAGCTGGTAGAGAGAAAGAGTCTGAATCAAAAGAGGAAAAAATAGCAATTATGTGGGATGACGTGAAAAAAACTTCCCAAGAAATACACACTTCTTGGGGGGATTATGAAATAGCAGCAATAGAAAATGGTGTCAAAAAACAAGAATTATCAAAATTTGAAGATACAATCAATAATCTAACAGTATCAGTCGAAGAAAGAAATATAATTAACTCCCTATCTTATTCTAATGAAGCAACATATAATATGGCCCCATTTTTTGATGCATATAAAGAAAATCGCGAAGGTGAATTGATGAGAATCAAATATTATACGAGGCAGGCTCATTTATACGGAAGAACGGGCAACTGGGAGAAGAGCGAAGAAAGTATAAAGCTAGCAGAAGAAGCTATGAACATAGCTAGAACAAGGATTAAACTTGA
The DNA here is from genome assembly GCA_041655135.1 of Tissierellales bacterium. Classification (GTDB taxonomy): domain Bacteria; phylum Bacillota; class Clostridia; order Tissierellales; family Proteiniboraceae; genus Proteiniborus. The sequence continues at coordinate 9,783 of JBBAFY010000005.1, read as the reverse complement.
TAAAGATGATCAGCAAATTATGGAAAAGCTAAATCTATCCTTGGCAAATATGAAAACTACTATTCCAAAGAAAAATATTGAATTGATAAAGATAAAGAGAGACATTGTATTGAAGAATGTTGATGAAATAGGGGGAAAACTATAAAACTATATAAATATACCAAAATAATTGACATATTTTGCAAGGATTTATTTTGGGAACAAAAGCCACTTATTACCGTCTAATATAAAAAAGACACGGAGGTGGCTATTGTGTTTTTAAAGAATAAAAAAAGATTATTAAACTTTGTTTTAGTTATTCTATTATTTACACTAATTATTTCAGGCTGTTCATCAAAAGGTGTTTCTGAATCAAAAAGTATGGAATCGCCATCAATATCAACTCCTCCTTCAGGCAGTGGAATACAAAGTAAGTATACAAATGATATGTCAGACACAGTTAAAGATGAAGGAGGCTTCAATTTTGGTGAGGCTAATGGTGAACCGGAACAGAGTATAGAAAATACAAGAACTCAATCCAGTTTAGGAAGAAAGATAATAAGGTCAGCAAATGTAGAACTAGAAACAAAGGAATTTGATAAAACAGTTAATATAATCACAGAGAAAACAAACTTTCTTGGAGGATATATAGAAGGTTCTAGTATAACAGGAGGACGACCAGTTAATAAAGAGGATTTTAGAAATAGAGTAGCTTCATTTAAGCTAAGAATTCCTGAAGAAAGCTTTGATAAGCTTTTACTAGATTTTAATGATATTGGAAATGTAATAAATATTCGACGTGGTGGAGATGACATAACAAGTCAATATTTTGATTCTGAAGCTAGATTAAAATCACTAACTATTCAAGAAGAAAGACTACTAGATATATTAAGAAAAGCAGATAAGATAGAGGATATCATAAATCTTGAAAGAGAACTTTCTAATGTCAGATATCAAATAGAAAGCTATACAGGCACCCTTAGAAAATGGGATAATCTAGTGAGTTATTCAACCATAGATCTAATAGTTTATGAAGTAAGAGAAATAAGCGAACCAGATCCTGTTACACTAGGAGACAGAATTGTTGATGGATTTAAAAAATCAATCAAAGTAATGGTTAATCTTGGAAAAGAGCTTTTAGTTTCTGTAGCTGTATTACTTCCTGTATTATTTATTCTAGCAATCATAGGATTAGTAGCTTATTACATCTTTAAGAAGGTTGTAAAAAAAAGAGTTAAGAAAATAGATAAAGATGAAGAATAAAAAACACTATATTTTTTCCTCTAATGAGCTATAATGTATATGTAGAACATAACAATATTCTAGAGGTGAAATAAAATGGATAAGGAAGCATTATTAAAATACTATATGTATAATGGTGAAATAGTGCCTACATCAAAGGATGACGGCTTTAAGGAAGCAACTTCACCATTGATATATGAAGTGATTAGAATTATAGATGGTATCCCCATATTTTTAGAGGGACATATAGAGAGAATGCGAAAATCTGCTGAACTCATAGGTAAGACCATAAATAAATCTGCTGAAAAGATTACAGAGGAAATATATAAGCTAATAGATGCTAATAAAGAGAATAACATGAACATAAAGCTTTTATTTACTAACATAGATAGCCCAAATCAAACATTCATGATTTATTATAATAAAAGCAGCTATCCGGAAAAAGAAGTATATGAAAAAGGAATTCACACTATTTTATTCGACTCAGAAAGAGAAAATCCAAATGCTAAAATTGTTAATGCTGATTTGAGACAGAGAATAAATGATGAAATAAAAGCACAAGATGCCTATGAAGCTTTATTAGTAAATAGAAAGGGATACATTACAGAGGGTAGTAGATCTAATATGTTCTTTGTAAAGGGTGACAAGGTCTATACAGCACCAGCAGGAGATGTGCTTTTAGGAATAACAAGAAGTGAAATTATGAATGTATGTAAAGACCAGGGCATAGAAGTAGTAGAGGAAGAAGTTCATAAGGATTCTTTAAAGGACCTTGATGGAGCAATTATGACAGGTACATCAGTCAATGCTCTTCCTATTGCTACTATAGACCATATCAAGCTAGATTCAACAAACAATCATATTATCAAAAGAATATCAGAAGGCTATTTACAAAAGATGCAAAATTATATAGAAATGAATATGAAAAAATAGAAATTTCTCAAAAGGTATTAGAATTTATAAAAATTAATGGTTATTTGAAAATAAGTCGTAGGCTATTTTTACGACTTTTTTATTTTCCCCTAGTAAAGATTTCAAATGACTTGGCAGAATGTAAAATAAACAGATCTATACATTTTAGTGGATATGATAGTAGAATCGGTGGAGAAAGGGATGAACTAGAGAATAGTAGTATTATAGATTATTTGATTTTTAGTAATCAAAGTGATAAATTAGTAATATATGTTATTGGTAACAATTTTTTGAGGGGGTGCAATATGCAGGTTATTATGTCAAGATATTTGCATGATAAAAAACAGCTATTAAAGGAACTAGTTTCAGAATTATCCAAAGCTTTTAAATATGCTTCAATTTTAGGTACAGATATCTGTGGGAAAACATATTCAGTTTATAAAACAGGAGCCAGCATAAATGATTCAGAATGGACTGAAAGAGGTTTTGTAGTAAGGGTTCATAACGGATACAATTATACAGAGTATTCCTTTAACTCATTATCAGAAGAAGGGATAGATTCACTAGTCGAAAGTATAAAGAATAAGGTTAATGATGATATTAGCAGATTAAAAAACTCAACAGTAAATATAGGTACTTATCCAGTTATTGATGAAGATAAGATTATAGGAGAGGTCTTCAAAGAAGTGGAGATACTTCCTGAAGAAGTAAGTGCAGAAGAAAAAATTAAGAAAATGACTAGAATAAAAGATGAGGCCTTCACGTACTCAGCTTTACTAGTAGACTTTAGGATAGTCTATGGAGAGTGCCATGTATCAAAAATATTTATTTCACAAAACAAAGATTTAGAGCAATCCTACATATGGAGTCAGGGAAGTCTTTCGGCCGTAGTTAGGAGAGACCATAATACAAAGTTTTACTATGATAGTGCAGCAGGCCTAAGGGGTGTTGAACTACTTGATGAACTACAGCATAAGATAAAAGAAGTAGTATCCTATGCTGAGAAACTTCTAGATGCAAAGAAAATCGTTCCAGGACAGTATGATGTTATCTGTTCGCCAGGAATATCAGGCTTAATAGCACATGAAGCCTTCGGTCATGGTGTTGAAATGGATATGTTTGTTAAGAATAGGGCAAAGGCTGCTGAATTTATTAATAAAGAAGTGGCTTCAGAGCTAGTAATTATGCATGATGGAGCAGCGGCAGCAGAAAATGTATCCTCATACTACTTTGATGATGAAGGCATCCTTGGAACAGATACTAAAATAATAGATAGAGGAATTCTTAAAACTGGAATATCAGATTTGCTTTCAGCACTGAGACTAGGCACAAAACCTACAGGCAATGGTAAAAGAGAATCCTTTGAAAGAAAAGCCTATGCTAGAATGACTAATACCTTCTTTGAAGGTGGTAAAGACAGACTTGAAGATATGATTTCTTCTATAAAGGAAGGCTATCTGCTTGATGTTATGTTAAGTGGTATGGAAGACCCTAAAAACTGGGGGATTCAGTGCATGATTCTTATAGCAAAGGAAATAAAAAATGGAGAGCTTACAGGTAATATTATGTCTCCTGTTATTATGACTGGATATGTGCCAGATGTACTAAAATCCATTTCTATGTTATCTGAGAAAGTTGAGATATCTGGTTCAGGAGCTTGTGGAAAAGGCTACAAGGAATGGGTGAAAGCAGCTGAAGGAGGACCATATATTAAAGCAAGAGTGAGGTTGGGATAATGATAGAGAGAATAAAAGAAATATTATCAAGCATTGAAGGTTTAAATGGTTGGAAGCTCAATGAAAAAAGAACTGAGTCAAAGGAACTATTCTTTATAAAAAAAGAGCTTGATATGAATAGGGGCAAGAATGTACATCATATAATGTTAACTGTTTACAAGGATTTTGACCAAGATGGTAAAAAATATAGGGGCTCATCAGCAACTGCAATACATCCTACTATGAATGAAGAGGAAATAAAAAAAGCAATAAGTGATGCATTATATGCTGCAGGATTTGTGAAAAATGAATACTATCCATTAGTGGAGCCTAAGGTAGAGATTCAACCCATAATGGAAAACAGGTTTAGGTTGGAGTCCATGTCAAGTTGGATGCCTAAGCTTACAGATGAGATTTTTATAGGGGATAAATACAATAAGGGCTGGATTAACTCAGCTGAACTTTTCCTAGATAATGTAAAGATAAGAATACTTAACTCTCAAGGAGTAGACGCATCATATGAAACCTATAGAGGAGAGCTTGAGTTTATAACAAATTGGAAAGAAGATGAAAGCGAAGAAGTAGAGCTTTACCAGGACATTCTTTTTTCTGATTATGATGAAAAATTAATAAGTGAATCTGTAGATGAAATGCTTAAAATATGTAGGGATAAAGCTATAGCAAAGCCTACACCAATGCTAGAAAACATACCAGTAATACTATCAGGTGAACCAGTAAAGGAATTCTTTTATTACTATTATGATCAAGCAGCAGCACGTTCAGTTTATGAACAGACTTCAACTGCTAAGATAGACCAAAATATACAGGGAGAAGATGTAAAGGGAGACAAGGTAAACATTGCCATTGACCCCTATCTAGACAATTCCACATCTTCATCACCTTATGATGAGGACGGTATAAGACTGGCTAAAGCTACATTATATGAGGACGGTATATTAAAAAGATATTGGGGTAATACAAGATTTTCTTATTACTTAGGTATTAAGCCTACGGGTAATATTAGAAACATTATAGTAGAGGGTGGAAATAAAACCCTAGAAGAGATGAAAGATGGACCTTATCTAGAGCTTAAAGTTTTTTCTGATTTTCAAATGGATTCATTAACAGGTGATTTTGCAGGAGAAATTAGGCTAGGTTGGTACAATGACGGAGAGAAAATAGTTCCAATAACAGGAGGTTCAATTTCAGGGAATATAAAAGAAGTCCATAAGGAAATGTATTTATCTAAAGAAACTCAGAAAACAAATAACTTTAGGGGACCAAAATCAATTAAGCTATTAAATGTAAGTATAGCAGGAGTTGAGTAAGCAAATAGTCAGAATCTTAGATTCTCTGCACTAGCTTCAGCAGAGACTTAATAAAAAACACCGTTAGATTTAGATTAAGTCTAACGGTGTTTTATTATCCTATTTTATTGAATCAGCCAACTCAACAAATTTTTCAATATCTTCTTGAACAAGCTTCAATGAACTTCTCCAGAAATCTACAGAACGCACATCTATACCAACCATCTTAGTTACATCAGCAATATTATTTCTTCCTGTAGCAACTAATAGCTTATTGTATTCAGGTACGAAGTCACTGCCACGCTTTAGATATTCTGCATAAATTCCCTTAGCAAATAGTAGACCAAATGCATATGGGAAGTTGTAGAAGTTTCTACCAGCAGAATAATAATGGGTTTTATTAATCCACATATAAGGATGTAGATGTTCAGGATCTAATCCTTCACCATAAGCTTCTTTTTGTGCATTTATCATTAATTCCTTAAATTCTTTTACAGACAGTGCACTGTCCTTTCTTTTCTCAAATAGATTAGTTTCAAATATATAACGGCTTAGTATATCTACAATAACCTGACCAGCATCTGAAATAGAAGACTCTAATATTCCAAAGGCTTCTTCTTTAGAGGCTTCCTTTAGAGCAGCATTTACTACTATGGTTTCACAGAAAATAGAAGCAGTTTCAGCTAAAGGCATAGGATAGCTGCAATTTAGCATTGGCTCATTTTTTAGACAATGTCCATGGTATCCATGACCTAGCTCATGAGCTAAAGTAGTCATATTGCTAAAACTACCATTGAAGTTAGACATTATACGGCTTTCCTGTATGGAACGAAGATTAGAGCAGAATGCTCCTCCACGTTTTCCTTCTCTTGGCTCTGCATCAATCCAGTTCTTTTCAAATGCATTAGCAGTAAAGTCTGCAAGCTCATTACTAAAGCTTCTAAAGTTTTTAACAATATAGTCTCTAGCTTCTTCATATGTGAATGTAATATTCACTTCTCCCATTGGAGCAAACATATCATAAAAAGGAAGTCCATTAGAATGACCTAGAAGCTCAGCTTTCTTTTTAAAATACTTGTGGAAAGCAGGTAGACTTTCTTTCATAGCAGCAAGCATGGCATCAAGAGTTTCCTTATCCATTCTTGATTTGAATAGAGTTTCTTCTAAAGGAGAAGAATATCCTCTAAGCTCAGATGTTGTAATAACCTCACCCTTTATACCATTTAAGCATGCAGCAGATGATTCTTCAATTTTTTTGTAGGCTTCTAGCTCAGCATAGTATGCTGTTTTTCTTGTTTCAGGATTCTTTTCATAGGCTAGGTTTCTAACTGCTGGTAGGGGAAGCTGTTTTTTCTCTCCATTTAGGTCTATATCTACTAGTAGAGTCGAAGTAATCATGTTTTGAAGATTAGACCAAGCAGTAGAACCTGTATTTCTCAATTTGGAAATTATAATTTCTTCCTTTTCACCCAGTAGATATTTTGCATTATTTGCAGCTTCTGTAATTATAAATTCATGTTCTTTTAATAGGTCTGATGAAGCAAATAATTCATCAAGGTTTTCTATATTACCAATCCATTTTTGATAGCTAACAAAAGCTTTAGTCAGCTCTGAATATTTAATGCTTAATCTATCAGAAATCTTCAGTGCTTGCTCATTTTTTGCATCTACACTAGCTGTGAGGTGTGCAAATGAGGCTAATTTAGAAAATAATGCTCCAAACTCAGACATTTGTTTTATGTATTTCTCCAATTTTTCTACTGCTTTTTCATTAGAACTAAAGTTTGCTTCAGTCCATTCCTTAAATTCATCAATTTTCTTGTAGAGTTTATCCATATCAGATTTAAATTCCTCTGATTCAAAGGATGGATATAGCTCTTTTAAACTCCATCTCATATCCATATTATCCCTCCATGTTTTATATTTTTATCTATATACTTATAATACATTCAAAGCATAATATTTTCAATAAAAATATTTAGACACTCGAAATACAGATAATTGTAAAAATCTTATATACTTATAAATTGACTTTTCTGCTAATATATCTATATGACGAAAAAATGGAGGTATACTTATGCTAAAAAATTTACTAATAAAAGGATATGGGAAAGAACAGAAATACAATTGTGCTGAAAAAATCCTATATGGAGCTAACGAAATTTATAACTTAGGTCTAGGAAAAGAAACCATGAAGCTAGCTGCTGGATTTGGTGGAGGAATGGGTGTAGAGTCTACATGTGGTACTTTATCAGCATCTGTAATGGTCCTGAGTAAGATTTTTGTTAAAGATACAGCTTATGAAAGCAATATAAAAGAAATTACTAGGGAGTTTATAAATAGATTTAAGAATGAGATGAAAAGCATTGATTGTGCTCCATTGAAGGTAGAGTATAGAAATGAAGAAAAGGGTTGCGATGATGTAATTATAAAAGCTGCTGAGATATTAGATGATATAGTTGCTGAGCGCATGAAATAGAATTATTCGTGCTAACCGTGAGTGTATATGCCTATATTATAAGCTATGATTAGCGAAAGAGACTAGAATTTATTATTCTAGTCTCTTTCGCTTCCTATGCGAATCACTTCTTCCATTTTATCCATTATATACTCATATCCTCCAGGACTGTGAGGGATAGTACATTTTGAACAATCCTTTATTCCACTACTATAAACAAAGTTTCCTCCGCACTTATCCTTTAGCATATAGAGTGGGCAATAGCAAAACAGACAATTGAATCTTTCAGTATCATTAACATCATGGCAGGGAAAGAACTCACATTTTGAATTCTGTACGAACTTATAGTTTTGACTCATATTAAAATCTCCTTATTTTCTTATTATTTTACAAGAGCATGTGTTATTACCACATAAAAAATCGAATAATTTTTTATCTTATCCAGTATATTATATAATAAAAACAATTATTTTTAAAGAAAATGAACAATTGAAATACTTCTATTTTAACTAGCATGGGATTAAGGGAGCCTTTACATAAGCAATTAGGTAGTTTTTATAAAGCTCTTTTAATAGGAAATTTAGGAACATCAATAATATATAGACCTAAGGTAGCTGTTACAGAAATTCTTAAGACAAAGATTCCATATTCATTATATTTCGGATTAGCAGCCATGATAATATCTCTCTTCTTTGGAGTTTCATTAGGTATTGTTATGGCATTAAGTAAAAGCAAAATATGGGATAAGCTTGGCACAGCATCCTATGCCATGTGGATGAGACGCTACATGGTAGATGAGATAAACAAGGATTATGTAAAATCAGCAAGGGCTAAGGGTCTGAAAGACAAGAGAATTATGGTCAAGCATGTTCTAAGAAATTCCTTTGTTCCTATGTCGCAATATTTGCCTACATCATTACTATTTACCATATCAGGCTCAGGAAAAACTACCATAGGCAGAGAATAGGAGTTGCCAGAGCATTAGTTATGGAGCCAGAATTAATCATAGCAGATGAGCCTATATCCGCGTTAGATGTGTCTATAAGGGCACAGGTTTTAAATCTATTGTCTGAGCTTCAAAAAAAGAAAGGCTTAACTTATCTCTTCATAGCCCATGACTTATCTGTTGTACGGTTCATAACAGATAGATTAGGAGTTATTCATAAAGGGAAAATATTAGAGCTAGCAGAAACAGAAAAGCTTTTTAAAAACCCACTGCATCCTTATACACGTGCGCTTTTATCTGCCATACCACTTCCAGACCCTAGAGCAGAAAAGAAAAAGATTCTAGAGATATATGACCCTAGTATTCACGATTACACAAATAATCCACCAAAGTGGGTGGAAATAGATAGAGGACACTTTGTCCTAGGAAACGATACTGAGCTAGAAGAATATAATATGATATTGGAGAGAAGTAAATATGCTGAGACCAAGGCCACTTAAAATAGGTGATACAATAGGCTTAGTAGGAGCTTCAAGTCCAACTCCTTATGAAAGAATAAGTCCAGCAATTATGGCTATGGAAAACCTAGGCTTTAAAGTAATTGCTGGTGAAAGCTGTTATGCTTCACATGGCTTTCTTTCTGGAAAGGATGAACTAAGGGCAAGAGACATCAATAACATGTTTAGAAATCCATGCATCTCAGGAGTATTCTGTATTAGAGGAGGATATGGAGCAGCAAGGTTATTAGATCTAATAGATTATGATACAATAAAATTGAATCCAAAAATTTTCATAGGATATAGCGATGTTACAGCACTACATATTGCTATTAATCAAATCTGCAATATAATTACTTTTCACGGACCAATGCCTTCTACGGAGCTTTATAAGGATGTAGATTGCTATACAATGGAATACTATTTCAATAATATCTTTACAAATAAACCTTTAGACTTGATACAAAACCCAGAAGGCATGAAAATGAAGGTCCTAGTAGATGGCTATTGTGAAGGTAGATTAATAGGAGGCAATTTATCACTGGTGGCTGCTTCAATAGGTACAAAATATGAAATAGATACAAGGAAAAAGGTGCTTTTTCTAGAAGAAGTAGACGAGGAGCCTTATAGGATAGATAGAATGCTTTTGCAGCTTAAGCAATCAGGAAAATTAGAGAGTGTTGCAGGAATAATATTAGGCTACTTCACAAACTGTAAAGCAGAAGAA
>JBBAFY010000004.1:0-70132 GCA_041655135.1 Tissierellales bacterium | reverse complement strand
GCATTGTTTGCAACTGGAGTGGTTTTATTTGTTTTTATTATGACTCTAAATATTGTGCTCAACAAAATAACAAATAAGGCAGGTGATTAAGGTGAGTAAAAGAAGATTAAAGGATAACATTGCCAAGATATTGATTTGGATATCAGCTTTAATTACAGTTGGGGCACTTACATGGATTTTAATATATGTAATTTCAAATGGAATATCAGAAATAAGCGGGAGCTTTTTAACAAATAATGCTTCTGATGATGTACCAGGAATTTTTCCTATGATTATAAGTACTGTATATATTATATTATTGTCTATTGCAATTTCTACACCTATAGGTGTGTGCTCTGCAATATATTTAGTAGAATACGCAAAGCCAGGTAAAATAGTTAGACTCATAAGATTTGCAACTGAAAGCTTAGCTGGAATTCCATCAATAATATATGGATTATTTGGAATGATTTTTTTTGTTATAGCTTTAGGCTTAAAATTCTCACTTATTTCAGGAGCAATTATATTAAGTATGATGGTCTTGCCTACAATTATTAGAACTACTGAGGAAGCACTAAAAGCAGTGCCTAAAAGCTTTAGAGAAGGAAGTTTGGCTTTAGGGGCATCAAAGCTTAGGACTATTTTTAGAGTAATATTGCCTAGTGCTATGCCTGGAATCATAACTGCTATAATATTGAGTATAGGTAGGGTGGTAGGAGAAACAGCGGCAGTTTATTTAACTGCAGGAATGGTTCCAAGACTGCCAACAAGTATTATGGATTCGGGGAGAACATTAGCAGTTCATTTATATATTTTAGCTAAAGAAGGAATATCATTTAAACAAGCGGATGCTACTGCATTAGTATTGATTATAATTGTTGCTTTAATTAACTTTTTAGCTAACAAATTAGGTTCAAGAATGAGGAGAGTATAAACTAGATGTATTATAGTCAAAGATCATAAAGGAGTGAGAAAATGAACAAAGAGAAGTTTTCAGTAAAAGATTTGAACTTGTTTTATGGAGATATGCAGGCACTTAAATCTGTTAATATGACAATACCTGAAAAACAAATTACTGCTTTAATAGGACCATCAGGATGTGGAAAATCAACATTTTTGAAAACATTAAATCGTATGAATGATTTAGTAGAGAATTGTAAAATAACAGGTGAAATAAAATTAGATGGCCAAGAAATATATAAGAATGTAGATGTCATAGAATTAAGAAAAAAAGTAGGAATGGTATTTCAGAAACCTAATCCTTTTCCAATGAGTATTTATGACAATGTAGCTTATGGACCTAGAACTCATGGAGTGCGTAGTAAAGCTGAACTAGATGATATTGTGGAGACGAGTTTACGTTCTGCTGCTATTTGGGATGAACTTAAAGATAGATTAAAGAAGAATGCTCTAGGCTTATCTGGTGGTCAGCAGCAAAGGCTTTGTATTGCAAGAGCTCTAGCAGTAGAACCCGAGACGCTATTGATGGACGAACCTACGTCTGCACTAGATCCTATTTCTACATTGAAAATAGAAGATTTAGCTTCACAGCTAAAGGAAAAGTATACTATAATTATAGTAACTCATAATATGCAGCAAGCAGGGCGTATATCAGATAATACTGCATTCTTTTTACATGGTGAATTAATTGAGTATTCACCTACAATAAAGCTTTTCAGTAATCCTAACGATAAACGTACTGAAGATTATATTACAGGTAGATTTGGTTAATAGGAGGGAATGGTATGGTTAGATATGCTTTTGATGAAAGCCTAGAAAGTTTAAACTTGGACCTTGTTAGAATGGCAAGTGCAGTTGAAAAATCAATTGATCAATCAATTTTAGCTCTAAAAAACAAGGATATAGACTTAGCTAAAAAGGTAGTTGAAGAGGACGATATTATAGACGACATGAATGCAGAAATAGAAGCAAAATGTATTAAGCTAATAGCAACACAGCAGCCACTAGCAAAAGATTTGAGGCTTATTACTTCAATTCTTAAGATGATTACTGACTTAGAGAGAATAGCAGATCAATCAGCAGATATCAGTGAGCTTATGTTAAAGATAAAAGAAGAGAACTATATAAAGCCTTTAATAGACGTTCCTAAAGCAGCAGATGTAGCACGTGAAATGGTGAAAGAAGCAATAGATGCTTATGTTAATAAAGATATAGAATTGGCTAAAGAGGTATGCAAAAAGGACGAAATAGTTGATGAATATTATGAAACAATATTAAAAGATTTACAGGAGCTCATGAGAAAGAATCCTGATTATATTGGTCAAGGAGTTATTCTTATTCAAGTAGCCAAATATATAGAAAGAATCAGTGACCATGCTACCAATTTAGCAGAATGGGTAATATATATTATTACAGGCAAGCATGAAACATTAAATATCTAATAATATTGAATGAAATATCATTTTGATTAATCATCTCTAAGAACCATACTTTAAAATAGAGGTGATTTTTTGTTAGGTTTTATGCTTATATTTCAGATTTGTGGGAACAGGTAGATAAAACTTTAAAAAGGTAATATAATATAGATAATTGTTTTATGATTTTAAAGGGAAATAAGGGAATCATTTCTTATAATATTTATTTTTGAATTGGGGTGTAGCTTTGACAAATTTATTAATCAAGATGTTCATTAAAGATTATCAAAATACTTCTAATTTTAGAGTGCGTGACCGTTTTGGCAAATTTGCTAGTATCATAGGTATTGCATCAAATTTATTTCTTTTTCTTATTAAGATCATAGCTGGGATGGTATTTAACAGCATTTCTATCATTGCTGATGCAATAAATAATTTGTCAGACTCAGGCTCTTCACTTATAACTTTGATTGGTTTTATTATATCTGGTAAACCAGCAGATGCTAATCATCCATATGGACACAAGCGCATGGAATATGTGTCGGGACTGATTGTATCAATAATTATAGTAGTTTTAGGATTACAGCTTACTATAAGCTCAGTAAGCAAAATAATTAACCCTGAAGAAACAATATTTAGTATGGTTTCTGTAGTTATACTAGTGATTTCAATTCTTATAAAGCTTTGGCAAAGTTTGTTTTATAGAAAAATAGGTAAGATGATAAATTCTACAACTCTTATGGCAACATCTATAGATAGCCGAAATGATATTCTTTCAACATCTGCTGTTTTAATTGCGGTTATCATTACACACTTGACAGGCTTTAATTTAGATGGCTACATTGGTACTGTAGTTGCCCTATTCATTTTAGTATCTGGAGTTGGCTTAATAAAAGAAACTATAAACCCACTGCTTGGCATTGCACCTACAAAAGAGTTTGTTGATAGTATTTATGAGAAAATTCTTAGCTATGATGGTATCATTGGGCTACATGACCTTACAGTACATAACTATGGAGAGGGACAATGTTTCGCATCTGTTCACTGTGAAATGTCAGCTGAAAATGATATTATGGTCAGTCATGATGTTATTGACAATATTGAGCGGGACTTTCTTAGAGAAGAATCTATCAATTTAGTTATACATCTTGACCCTGTTGTTACTAATGATATAAGAACCAATAGACTTAGAGAAGAAGTAGAATTCATCCTTGCAAATTTGTCACAGGAAATAGGAATCCATGATTTTCGTGTGGTATGGGGGAGGAGCCATTCTAACTTAATTTTTGACGTAGTAATTCCTTTTGATTCTAAGTGGAGTGATGATGAATTAGTAAAGCTTATTTCTGATAGAATTTATGAACTAAATCCAACTTTTCACTCAGTAATAACTGTTGACCATGATTATGTTCCTTCCAACTAATTATTTAAGCTGGAAAGCTTAACTTATTTTAATAATAATAAGCGCCCTACAAATAAGGCTTTGAGACCTTTTATTTATAGGGCGTTGAGAATCCCTTTTATCACTCTAGATTTAACTTCTTCTCAAAAATGCCATTGGTAATCATATAGAATCCTAGTCCAGTTAATAAAGTGATTGCAATGATAATAGGGAAAAACATCTGAGGTAGTACATTTGTGAAGTTTATATTTCCAGTTACAATGAAACTAAGAATGACTATAGCTATGAGTAAAATTATCTGTAAAGCATTGTAAATAACGACGTAAGATATGATTGATGCTAGTATCTTATGCTTACTAAACAATTGACCTATGGCAATAGAAGCATAAACAATCATAATGTTTGAAACAGCGCCTACAAGTATCATAAGAATCAGTTCAATAACTAAAGTTAAAGAATTATCACCAAAAGTTACACTTAACCGATCTGGAATGTTTTTGATTTCATTTATTATCAAACCTGCATTATCTGCAGTAAGGAAGGTTATTGATAATGATGATAATACAATTACAATACTAATAATTAACCAGAATAGTGTAATTACTAATTTAGATATAATTAATTGATGAGTATTTACTGGCAATGTAAACATCAAATATCCTTCATCGCTTAAAAGGTTTTTATAGAATCGAATTATCATTATCAATACTGTAGCGATTAAAATAGCAAATATAAGCACTATTTGGACAAACATCAGAATTCCAGTAAAGAACATTAATATTCCTTCCTGAATATTTAGTTGAAATATAAACCTATTTATTAAAGACATAAATAATAGAGCTATATATAAAGGTGCTAATAATCTTAATGTTGCATTTAACTCGTGTTTCATCAATTTACCTAGCATTTGAACACCTCCCTAAATAGTGAATCAATTGATTTGCTTTCTGCTACTCTTATATCGTCTACAGATGAATGAAGAGTTACAGAGCCATCCTTAAGAAATATAACTTCATCCAATACCTTTTCAATATCTGCAATTAAGTGTGTTGAGATTAAAACAGTTGCATTTTCATTATAGTTGTTAATAATAGTATTTAGGATATAATCCCTAGATGCTGGGTCTACTCCTCCTATAGGTTCATCAAGACAATACAAATCTGCCTCACGGCTCATTACCAATATTAATTGAACCTTTTCTTTTGTTCCCTTTGACAAAGTATTTAAATGTTTTTCTGGATCTATTTTTAAATCTGTCAGCATGTCATAGGCTTTTTTTGGATTAAAGTTTTCATAAAAATCATGAAAGAATTCAACTACTTGAGAAACCTTCATCCAATCAGCCAGATAAGTTTTTTCAGGCAAATATGATACTATTCTCTTGGTTTCAACTCCTGGCTTTTTGCCCTCGATTTGTATACTTCCACTGTCAGGGACTAATAGCCCATTTATTAATTTAAGCAGAGTAGTTTTTCCACTGCCGTTTGGACCTAAAAGTCCTATAATACGACCTCTTTCTAATGTCAAATTCACATCAGAAAGAGCAGTAAATCCTGAATATATTTTTGTTAATGACTTACACTCTAGTATAGGATTCATTTTCTCATCTCCTCTAATATTTTTGTAATACATTCTAATATGTCATCTTCTTGGTAGCCAATCTGTTTCATTTTCTCTATAAATTCTACAATGATATTATTAGCAGATTGTTTCTTTAGTTTTTTGATGATTCCTATATCTGAAGTAATAAATCTGCCACTGGTTCGGTTAGTGTAAACTAATTCAGTCTGTTCTAATTCAGCCAATGCTCTTTGCATAGTATTGGGATTGACCCCAGCTTCAGCTGCTAATTCTCGAACTGAAGGCAACTTATCTCCAGGGTTAAAATAGCCTGAAACAATACCTGCCTGAATCTGTTCAATTAACTGAATATAAACCGGTCGTTCAGAGTCAATATTCCATTGCATTTCATCACTCCTTTTAATATACTGTACTATTGTATTAAGCACTTAATACAATAGTACAGTATATATTTTAAAAAAGCAATAGGGAATTTGAAAATAATTAAAAAATTTATATGATTGACATATGAAAACAAAATATTTGCCTCTCATTCATTTCAATAATTTATCAGTAATATAATGGGTATGAATTTTCATAGGTATTATACAAAGCCAAAAAATCTTAATAATAAGGAGGATTTCTATGGATTATGTAATTAAGGAAGAGAAAAACTTTTACAAAATAATTAAACTAAAGGAGTTTCGTAAAACTGAGGGAGTTACCTTTGATATTATGGTTAAATCAATTATACCTAAAATTGATGCTATAGATAGAGTTCTACATAAAAATAACGCAGTATCACCTGGTGCAGTAGGAGAGGTTGAACGTCCATGGTATATGCTTCCATATCAGGAAGACAATTTATTTGTGCTTCATGGAACAAGATATGTTGAACTATATACAGAGGAGCATGGAAGAGTTGAAAAGTTTGTAGTAACACCTGATTATATTGAGCAAAATGGAGAAATCGTCTGTGAAGGTGGAGCAGTTTTGACTTGGCCAACATACGTATTTCATAGAATAATAAGCGGGGAAGATGGTTCAGCTTCTATAAACCTCGCTGCTCATCACGAAGGCATTGATACGAGAACAAATTTTAGTATATATGATTTAAATACAGAAACGGGTGAATATAAACTATTAAGAGAAGGATATATGGACCAAAAATAACAGGATTTTTTATCCTGTTATTTTTCTTACATATAAAATTGGCTTTAACATTTATAGGAGAACCCAAGGTTAACTTTTTCTACGAGTAGGATAATAATGGTCCCATTAGGGTATGGAAAGTTTGCTCGCTCTGACAAAATTATTAGTCTAGAACCTATTGAGGATGATCGTGGTCCAGTAAGGAGAAAAATTACAAATTAAGAATTCAAAGCTCCTATTAGACATGAAGGAGTCACAAGAGGAAATGATTTTAGGTATCAGACCTGAACACATTCATATTGAACCAGTTAAAAACTATATAGAGCTTGAGGGTGCAATAGATATTGTTGACCACATGGGAGCTGAAACACATATTCATGTTCAAGTCGGTGACGAGAAACTAACCATAAGCTATTAGGAAAGCTGTAATAAAATCATGGAGACAGAAAAATCAAGGGGACATGTACGCTGATTATATCTAAAATTAATGTATCTAGGTCCAAGACTCTGTAATTTGTTTACATAATACAAAGAAGGTCATTCTCCTAGCGAGATGACCTTCTTCTTATTTTCTAACTATATTATAGTCTAAAAAACCAAACATACAAGAAATACTTGAAATTGTAAGAAACTCTTAGATTGTGTGATATAATAATTTTCTTGTATAATAGTGTCTTGAATCTATTGATTACATGGCCTTTATTTTGGTACTATGCATATCTATCAAAGGGATTAGAGTTTGATGCAGTTGTAGTATTTAACTGTTCTAATGATAATTATATTGCAGACGAACTTCATATAAAGCTTCTATATGTTTCCATAACGAGACCTTTGCATAAGCTCTTTATTTACTATAAACATAAGCCGTCAGTATTATTGGATATTAATTGCAGATATTTTAATGTTTTATAAGAAGATAATGGGATAGCACGAGAAAGTTCTTGTGCTATTTTATAACCCATATGAAAGTCCTAGTTTTTCATAATATAAACTTTCCGTAATGAGTTCCGACAAAAGCTACTTTTTAATGCTACCATAGAGGCTTTTGGTAAGTATTGTTATAAGACTTTTATTTTTTGTCAATAAATTTGTAGAAATTTAATAAATATTTGTACCAATAAGGTTATTGCGTTTAGCTAGGAAATAGTTTATACTATTATTAACGATAATGATTATCATTATAATTTCTTATAGATGAAAGGATGGTATTTATGGACGCTAAATCATTAGTTTCTTTAAAATGCAATGAATGTGGAAGGATCAAGGAAATCTCAGGAGGTTGTAAAGCTAAAAAGAGGTTACTTGAGTTAGGACTTTATAACAATGCTAGTGTTAAAGTTGTAAAAAATGATTTCGGTCCTCTCATTTTAGATTTATCTGGTAATAAGTTAGCTCTAGGTCGTGGATTAGCAAGTCATGTTAAAGTAGAGAATTAATTTTTTGATAACTTTTGACAATAAATATCTTTTGCATAAGGAGGAGTTTTAATGAATACTATTGCCCTAGTAGGCAATCCAAACAGCGGGAAAACTACATTGTTTAATGCTCTTACTGGTTCCAATCAGCATATTGGTAACTGGCCTGGGGTGACAGTTGAGAAAAAAGAGGGAAAATTTAAATACAAGGATAAACAATACAATGTTGTTGACCTACCTGGGACTTATAGCCTTGGGGCTTATTCAGAGGATGAGGTGGTTGCTCGTGACTATATACTTAAGGGAAATCCTGACGTTGTAATCAATGTAGTCGATGCTACTAATATTGAAAGGAATCTATATTTAACAACTCAATTAATAGAGATGGGTACAAAGGTTGTAATAGCCCTTAATATGATGGATGAAGCTAAGCAAAAAAACTTTGAAATAGACTTAGACAAGCTATCTAAGGAATTAGGAGTACCAGTTGTTCCGACCGTTGCCTCTAAAAGTAGGGGATTAGATTCTTTAATTGAAAAAGCTATTGAATATGCCGCAGAAAGCGAAAACCCCAAAATAGAATTTAGCTTTGGCGATGACATTGATAAAGAGATAGAAGGTATACAAGCCATCCTTGATAATTCAAGTTTAGAATATCCTTCTAAATGGATAGCCATAAAACTTTTAGAAGGGGATCAAGAGATTTTTAGACTTATAGAAAATAAAGGTCCTGCCTCTATTAAGGAAAGACTTGTTTTTCTGGAGGAAAAGGCTACAGAGTACGAGCTTGAAATTGTGGATAAAAGATATGAATTCATTGGTAAAATCGTGAATAAAGCTATAAAGAAACCTTTAGAGATAGAAGAAACTAGAACTGATAAAATAGACAAGATTATTACTCATAAGTATTTAGGTCTTCCAATATTTGCACTTATTATGTTTGGAATATTTCAGTTAACCTTTGTTATTGGTGGCGATTTACTTGGTGGATATGTGGCAACTTTTATAGAGATAATTGGAGAACAAGTAGTTGGTTTATTAACTATGATAAAGGCTCCGGAGTGGTTATTATCTTTTCTTTCTGAAGGGATATTTGGTGGAGTAGGTGCTGTGTTTGAATTTATACCTCTTATTACTGTATTATATTTCTTCATAGGTATATTAGAAGATACAGGCTATATGGCGAGGGCTGCTTATGTAATGGATGGCTTAATGAGAACTCTTGGTCTTCATGGAAAAACATTCATATCCATGATAGTAGGTTTTGGTTGTAATGTACCTGGCATAATGTCTACTAGGACTTTAGATAATAAAAAGGATAGAATGATTGCTTTACTTATTAATCCGTTTATGTCATGTGGAGCAAGATTACCTATTTATTTAGTATTTATTGCTGCATTCTTCCCTAAACATGGAGGAATAGTATTATTTTCTCTTTACGCTTTAGGTATAGTAGTGGCATTGCTAATAGGCAAAATATTTTCTAAGACACTATTTAAAGGTGAATCTTCTGACTTTATCATGGAATTACCTCCATATAGACTACCCATATTCAAATATGTTGTAAGAGATATGTGGGATAAGGTATGGGACTTTTTACACAGAGCTGGAACTATCATATTTATTGTAGTTTCTCTACTTTGGATTCTATCTGTATTACCATTTGGAGTAGAACCTTATAGCCAAGAAAGTATATTAGGTAGAATAGGCACTATTTTAGCTCCAATATTTGTACCTGCAGGATTTGGTACTTGGCAGGCAACAGTTAGTTTATTTGCAGGGATAGCTGCCAAGGAAGCAGTTGTCGCAATACTTGGAATGGTGTATGCTGGTGTATCTGAAGGATCTCAGTTGGTAACTGCCTTACAGGGCGTATTTACTCCACTTACTGCTCTATCTTTCATGGTTATGACCCTTTTATACACTCCTTGTGCGGCAGTTTTAGCCACTGTAAAGCAAGAGACTAAGTCTAATAAATGGATGATATTTATGGCGGTTTACCCATTTGTTATAGGTTGGATTGGTGCAGTTCTCGTTTACCAAGTTGGTAGATTATTAGGTTTTTAGGAGGGATTTAATGCTTAAGGATGTTTTAAAGGAAATATTTAATGCAAAGGCATTTTCCATTTCTTTAATTGCAAAGAATTTAAATATATCAGAAGGATTAGTTGAGGATTCTGTAAAGGAATTATTACGAATGGGTTATATTATTGAAGACATGGGCTCTCCGACCTGTGATACACCATGTAGCGGATGTGCAATGAAAGCTTTTTGCAATTCTGTACCAATAAAGATTTATGCAATAGCAGATAAGGGAAAGAAATTATTGAAAAATATATAGTTCATTAAACTTCAACAAACTTTGTTGAAGTTTTTTGATTATGGTTACATATACATTTTTATGTTGTTTTTTGTTTCATAACTTACAACTATATAAAAATACCTTTACTATTGTTTGAGGCTTAATCTATGGGAATAAAATTTACTATCACAAGGCTAGTGCTAAATTTTTTTGGGATTGCAGCCATTGCTTATAACAAATACGAAAAAGCAGTTCGAAATTAAATAATTGTTGCATTTACAAAGTAAAAATGATAATCTAATAATACAAGAAAATCAAAGAAATATTTACCTGTTAAAGGGGAGTAACTTCCTATATGGTGATAAAGTCAACAACCGGTCGGTATCTGTTACCACCTGGCTTTATCCTTTGATACGTCAAAGAAGTAAGACCTTTAGCAATATCTTATTTTTATAAGACATTGCTAAAGGTTTTTTTATTACAAATTTTTTCAGCAAATATATTTTATTCTCAGAAGGTGGGTATAATATAAAGTGTTTTAATGTTTAGATATAAAGCAAACTATCAGTTATGGCAAAGATATAGCTATGATTACTATTAAAAAGAATCTAATAGAAAATCTAAGAGAAAGACTTTTGAAAGGAAGGTAGATAAATATGTGGTTTTCAAAATCACAAGAAGAAGTGCTTAGTGAATTCAATGTAAACTCTAAAATAGGACTGTCTACTGAAGAGGCTAAGGATAGAATTCAAAAGTATGGAGAGAACAAATTAAAGGGAAAACCAAAGAAAAGCTTAATATCACTGTTTTTTGCACAGCTTAAAGATATCCTAATATATGTTCTTTTAGGTGCTGCAGTAATAACAATTATAATTAAAGAATATGGTGACGCTATAATAATACTTGCAGTTGTCTTGTTAAATGCAATAATTGGAGTAGTACAAGAGCATAAGGCTGAAAAAGCTATTGAGGCACTGCAGCAGATGACCACTCCAAAAACCCTTGTAAGACGCGATGGAGAAATAAAAGAAATAGACTCTGAGGGACTAGTACCAGGAGATATTGTGGTTATTGATGCAGGTAGATATATACCTGCTGATATTAGATTAATAGAAAGTATAAACCTTCAAATTGAAGAGTCTGCATTAACAGGTGAATCAGTACCTACAGACAAGAATGCAAATGATATTCATGAAGATTCAAAGACTCCTATAGGTGATAAAACAAATATGGTGTTTATGTCTACACTTGCTACTTATGGTAGAGGTGAAGGCGTTGTTGTAGCAACAGCCATGGACACAGAAATCGGTATAATAGCTAAGATATTGGACGAAGATAATGAGGAAATGACCCCTCTTCAAAGAAGACTCGAGGAGCTTGGCAAGGTTCTTGGATTTTTAGCAATTGGAATTTGCGCGCTTATATTTTTAATAGGTCTATTTCAAAAGAGAGATTTATTTGACATGTTCCTAATTGCCATAAGCTTAGCAGTTGCAGCAATTCCAGAAGGTTTGGCTGCTATAGTTGCTATAGTTCTAGCCATTGGAGTTACAAGAATGTCTAAAATCAACGCAATAGTAAAAAAACTACCTGCAGTTGAGACATTAGGTTCTGTAAACATCATATGTTCAGATAAAACAGGGACTCTTACTCAAAATAAGATGACAGTAGTTAGAAACTATACACTCAACAACCTAAAGGATGTACCTACTACAGAGACTAGCTTTGAGGCTAATGATGATGAAACTGAATTAATCAAAACATTAGTTTTGTGTTCAGATGCTACTTATGAGAATGGAGAAAGTACTGGGGATCCTACGGAAGTAGCCTTAGTAGTATTAGGGCATAAATATAAACTTACAAAAAAAGATCTAAATTCAAAATATAGTAGAGTTAGCGAAAAACCTTTTGATTCAGATAGAAAGTTAATGTCTACTCTAAACAGAGAAGAAAATGGATATAGGGTTCACACTAAGGGAGCCATTGACAATTTATTAAAGATTTCAACTCATGCTCTTGTAGATGGAAAAACTGTGCAGCTAACTGAAGATATGAAGAAAAAGTACTTAAAAGTTGCAGAGGAAATGTCAGACGAAGCACTTAGAGTGCTTGGTGCTGCTTTTAAGGAAACAACTAATATAATAACTGCTGAAGAAATGGAAAAGAATTTAGTGATTATTGGTTTGGTTGGCATGATAGATCCCCCAAGATTGGAGGTTAAGGATTCTATAAGAGAAGCCAAATCAGCTGGAATAACCCCTGTTATGATCACTGGAGATCATAGAAATACAGCTGTTGCAATTGCCAGGGAACTTGAAATTGCAGATTCTATAGAGCAGAGCTTAACTGGAGCAGAAATAGATGAGTTGTCAGATGAGGAGTTTTCAAGAAGAATCAACGACTATAGAGTATTTGCCAGAGTTTCGCCTGAACACAAGGTTAAGATAGTTAGAGCTTACAAATCTCATGGAAACATAGTTTCAATGACAGGTGATGGAGTAAATGATGCTCCTTCACTAAAATATGCTGATATTGGTGTGGCTATGGGAATAACTGGTACTGATGTTTCTAAGGGTGCTAGCGACATGATTCTTACAGATGATAACTTTACAACTATTGTTCATGCTATTGAAGAAGGTAGAAATATTTATAATAATATAAAAAAGGCTGTAATATTCTTATTATCATGTAATTTAGGAGAAGTCGTAGCTATATTAGCTTCTATACTATTTGACTGGCCAGTGCCACTTTCAGCTACTCAAATACTTTGGATAAACCTTATGACAGATACTTTGCCAGCTATAGCACTTGGTGTTGACCCTGGAGATAAGGATGTTATGAAAAGAAAGCCTAGAAATCCTAAAGAAAGCTTTTTTGCTGAGGGAGCAGGTGTTAGAGCAATCATTGGAGGTCTTTTAATAGGTATATTAACACTAGCAGCATTTTACTTTGGCTTAGTTGAACATGGATACAGTCCTGCTTCAAAGGATACACCTGAATATGTAATAACTTATGCTCAAACTATGGCATTTGTTGTATTAGCTGCCTCACAGTTATTCTATTCACTAACAATGAGAAATTCAATTAAATCAATATTACAAGTTGGACTGTTTACTAACAAATACTTAATTGGTTCCATAATTGTAGGATTTATATTGCAGCTTGGAGTTGTTTCAATACCATTCCTTGCAAATGTATTTGGAGTTCAAAATCTAAGCTCTATTGACTGGGGAATAGTAATACTATTTGCATTAGTGCCTTTAATAGTAAATGAGATGGTTAAAGCCTTTGCAAGATTTAAGAAAACTAGCATTAATGAAGAGTAATGAAATTTATTATTAGATTTTATAGCAACCTGTTTCATTAAGAAATGGGTTGTTATTTTTTTAGTATAAATCATATATTATTATTATAGTAAATATGACAAAAATGCAGGAAAAACAAGAAATTTGTAGAAAATTATACATAATGCTTATAATTTTATACCTGGAACAACTATGGTAGAAAGGGGTGAAGAGTTGAAGATCTTTTTTTCCTTTAAATACAAACTTAGCTTGTTGATGTTTTTTATAGTCATTATAGTTTCTAGTCTATTAGGGATAGTACAGTATCATCATATGAAGAATGAATTAGTAAGTGGCTTTGAATATAATAAGAGCCTAGTTAAAGACAGAATAGTAAATAGTGTTAATAGTGCTGATCATATGTATTATCTACTAGAAACTCAACTTAGCGTAGACGCGGAGAAAACTCTTAATTTAGTATTAGATAAATATCATGAAGAGAATAGAGTAAATTTTGATTTGCGTCAATTTCTTGATGGGAAAGAATATACTGATTTATATGTAATAGATTCAAACAATATGATTGTCGCATCTACAGATGAGGTTGACTTAGGACTAGATTTTAATAAAAACTCTACTAGCTTTGTAGAAGAACTTGATAACATTAGGAAAAATGGAGTCTTCGTATCGACAAGAATTGACTTATCTACAATCAATGCAGTAGCAAAAAAATATTGTTACTTACCTTCACCTGATGGCAAATATATTTTTGAAATAGGTTTTCTATTAGATCAATATGAATATTTTTTTGAAGGGATTGGATTTGATAGCTTTGAAAGTGAGATTATTAAAGGATATGAATTTGTAGATGATATTACACTATATGATAACGAAGGTATAAGCTACAGGAAGAGTGGCGGGAATAAAAGAGTTATAGAGGAGAAGCAAAAAGAATACTATAGGCAAGCAATAGATACTTTTAATATAGTTGAAGTTAATGGTGAAATTAACGGAAAAGAGGTTACTTATTGGTATGTACCTTATAAGATAATAAATTATCAAGGGATAAATGATACCAATGTTATAGAAATCATATTCAACTATTCTTTGCTTGAGAGACATTTGATAGAAAGTAAGAACATCATTATAATGCTAGGTTTTTCAATAGGTGTTATAGCACTTGTTCTGGGTTTCTATTTGTCAGGTCACATATCAAAGCCCGTTGAAAGCTTTACAGTGGCAGTGAAAAAGATTTCTGATGGAAATTTTAGTAGTCGTATCGAACTTAAGTCAAATGATGAATTTGGAACATTAGCTTTTCATTTTAACAAAATGATTGAGGATATAGAGGAATTATTAGAAGAAAGATATAATTACGAAAGGAAACTAGAGGAAAAAAACGAAGAAATACTTGAACAAAAAGAAGAGATAACATTATTGTATGAAGAAACCACAGCAATAAATGATGAACTGGAGATATTGATAAAACAAAATAATAGGAGTTACTTTGAAACGGTGAAGGCATTGGCCAGTGTAGTTGAGGCAAAAGATTTATATACAAGTGGGCACTGTGAAAGAGTAACAAAATATTCACTGGCTATAGCTGAAAGTTTAAATTTAGATGAGCAACAGAAAAGCTTAATTCAATATGGAAGTGCACTACATGATATAGGCAAGATTGCTATACCAGAACAATTATTAAATAAGGAAGGAAAAATTACGGAGGAAGAGTATGAGATAATTAAAAAGCATCCACAGATAGGTTATGAGATTTTATCAAATTTGGCTTTCTTAAGAGAAAGTAGTTCAATAGTGATTGGACACCATGAAAGGATTGATGGGAAAGGTTATCCAAATGGACTTAAAGGAGAACAAATTGACCTATTAACTAAGATAGTATGTGTGGCAGATGCTTTTGATGCTATGACTACCATCAGACCTTATCGAAATATAGCATTAACAAAGGAAGAGGCGATTCAAGAAATGCTAAGAAATGCAGATAAACAGTTTGATAGCTATATTGTCGATGTTTTTGTTGAATGGCTTAAAGATAAAGATATTACTTAGGCTTAAAATAAAACGGTAAGCATGCTTATAAGTTTTAAATATTTTAGTATATAGTAACTTCGTTGCCTCATTAATTGGGTTTAGTAAGGAGATAATAATGCATTCTACTCAAGATTTAACTCTAATTGATAAACTAAATATAATTCATGTAGATATGGATGCTTTTTATGCTTCTGTGGAGGAACATGATAATCCAAAGCTGAAAGGACATCCTGTTATTGTAGGTGGTATAAGCAATCATGGTATAGTAACCACTGCTAATTACATCGCTAGGAAATTTGGTATACATTCTGCTATGCCTATTTTTATGGCTAAGCAAAGATGTCCTAAGGGATATTTTTTGCCAGTAAGAATGGAAAGATATAAAGAGGTTTCTAGAAAGATTTTCGAGATACTACAAGAATTTACTTATTTAGTAGAGCCTTTATCTATTGATGAGGCTTTTCTTGATGTCACAGATGTAAATAGAAACCCTATAAAAATTTCCGAGGAAATAAAACATAGAGTAATGAGAGACACAGGTTTAACTTTATCCGTAGGAATTTCGTATAATAAGTTTTTAGCCAAGCTTGCCTCTGATTGGGATAAACCTAATGGCTTGAAGGTTATAACAGAAGATATGATGCCAAACATTTTACTACCACTTCCTGTTAAGTCTGTATATGGTATAGGTGCTAAGTCTACTAAAAGACTCAATAATATTGGTATCTATACAGTTGAAGATTTGATGAGATTATCTGAGGTCTTTTTAACGGAGTTCTTTGGAAAGAATGGTAGTGAAATATATAATAGAATCAGGGGCATAGACCCTAGAAAGGTCATTACAACTTATGAGAGGAAATCGTTAGGGACTGAAACTACTTTTTCTGACTATACAAAGGATAAAGAGGTTTTAAAGAGATTTCTCCATGACTTTTCATTGGAGTTGGAATTATCCTTAGAAAATAGAAATCTCCAAGCAAGGACCATTACATTAAAGATTAAGGATATAAATTTTAAGACCCGAACAAAAAGTAAAACTTTAAACAATTACATTTGTAGCTTTGAGGACATATTAGAAGTTGCAGTATACCTATTAGATGAAATAGTGATAGAATACGATATTAGACTAATAGGACTTACTGTATCAAATTTGGAAACCCTAAAGCTTGAACAGTTATCACTGTTTGATTATTGAGGAGAACTTTTGCTAAGCTCAGGGTCACATTTTAAATAAAACTCCAATTAGCTATGTGTAAAGCTAGAATAACTAGAGTGCAGATGCTTAAAATCAGGATGAGTTGCATTATCCATCAAATAAGCAGACTTTCTTGAACCTGGTTTTCTATTTCTATTGAGGATTCTTATTATATCATCTCTTGTTGTGATTCCCATTCCATGAGCATAATAGGTGCCATTACCTAAATCAATGGCATTTTCTCCTTGTAAATATAACCTTAAAGGATTTACATCTGGATTTTTAAAGTATCTACAATCTCCTGGAAAATAGTCAGGTAGATTTGAATAGTTATTTATTCCTAGATTTCTGTTAAGGTAGTGCCAGTTCATTAATTGTATATTTGGGAACATTCTATTGAATAGTTCTACTGGATATATATCTAGTACAGCCTTATAATATATTATCACCATAGCAGTAGCACATTCAGTACCATATTTCCGTCCATTTCTAAAGATATCTTCTATTGCTTCGCTTGAACTAACACTATTTTTAAGTACAAAGCCACCTTCCCTTGTACGAGACCAAAAATTTGTATTACAAAAGGACTTTGTAAACACTCTAAATGCCAAACCACTGCTGTTAAGCTTTCTGGAGGCATTAATTATACTTACGCGCAAATCCAGTTCAAATTTTAGCTGATTTAATGATGCGAAATCGTATCTAGTATTACTAGTAGCCATAGTGTTGACTATGTTTCTTTGAACATTATTTAAAGAAAGTTGATTAAAAATACTTTCGGGAGTTACTGAATTTCCTGAAATCCTAATCATTGTATCCCTCCTATCCAAGCATTAGCATACATAAATTGAAAGGGGAGAGGATACGATAGCCAAATATTCCACCAATTTTTATCTTTGTAATGCATTTCATAAGAATAGCATGCAAGGAGGGACTGGGCATATTTGTTTAGCTTATTAAATTCTTCTATAAGTATTTTATCATTAGTGTTTAATCGTTGAAGAATTTGCCCTGTATCAGTAGCAACAGGCTTACAGAGGTACTTTGCCCCTAATACTACTTCATAAAAAGTAGGATCACTTTTTAGACTATAGCTTTCACCTGTATAGCGTAAAAAAGAGCTGTTTTCTTCAAACCAGTTGTTAAAATAAGAATACAACTGTTGATTATTTGAAAATTGAAGTTCATTTATTCCAGGTACAAAATTTAATAGTTTGCGGGCAAATGCTACATCCATTGGCTCAGAAGATTGGAGCCTATTTGCGATTAAGTAAATGCTATTAATGTGTTGAGCTTCAAAAAATGCCCATACTAAGTCGTGGTTAAAGCAGTTTTTTCTATGTCTTTCAAATGCTAATTCTGCAATTATAGGTAAGCTTTCTTTATCTCTATATACAGATGCAAGTAATATTGCTGTTTTGTCAATTGCATCGTCAAGTTGACTATCAGGTATATCAATTGCATTTCTTGACTCTAATATCCATTTCAAAGCAGAACAGGATAATTGAATATTATTAATTGATAAATTTTCGCTTAGAGACAAGTTATAAATATCAGAAGTGAACTGGCTAATAAATGTCATAGCTGCCTTTTGTATTAAGTCAAAATCATCCATACAAACAACTCCTTATTTTATGATAATAGGGGATTTATTACATAATATGTTTGTTTGGAGAATATGTCATAGTTAATGCTTAGTAAAAAGAAAAAAGGCTATTAGAATAATAAAAAATTCCAATAACCTTTTATTTGTTTTGATATTCTTACTTAGGTTTAGCACCTGATGCACCGTTGCTCTTCATAATCTTCTTCATTCCATCTGTAGCCTCTATAGTATCATCTTTCATAATCCATATTGCTTCTACTCCGTCTAGACCATCAACTAGCTTACGTCCTTCTTCATAAGGCATTAAAAACACAGTAGTTGATAAAAAGTCAGCTAAGGCTGAGTCTTCTGTTATAACTGTAACAGCACGAAAATATTCACCAGGCATTAGAGTTTCTGAATCAATTAAATGATGTATGATTTGGTCATCAACTATATAGTATCTTTGATAATCACCACTAGTTACTACTGAAGCATTATTTAAGAAAATAGTATCTATTAGCTCAGTGTCATCTGAAAATATAAATTTATTAGGATCTTGTATGCCAATACCCCAAAGCTCACGAACACCGTCAAGAGGCTTTCCTAGGACACGAACATTTCCTCCTGCACTTATCATTCCAGACTCAAAGCCTTCAGCCATTATTTCCTTTGCAACGATTTCTGTAGCATAACCCTTTGCTACAGCTCCTACGTCTAGGCTCATTCTCTTTTCTTCTAGATAAACTGTGCTTTTTTGGATATCAACTATTATCTTATCAATATTTGTATAGTTATTAGCTTCTAGTAGGTCTTCCATTGGTGGAAGCTTAGCGTTTATAGGGTCATACTCTGCATCATCTCTGTATTGACTCCATACACGAAGAACAGGCCCCATAGCAATATTAGTTTTTCCATCAGTATTCTTATACCAATCTTTAGCAAAAAGAATTAGGTCTATTATCTCTTTATTTACTTTAACTGGTTTAATACCTGCATTATCATTAATTGTTTTGATATTGTTTATTTCTTCGTAGGTATTGTATATATCATAGAGCTCATGAAGTTCCTTAAATCTTTTATGAATTTTATTAAAATAAGAATCAAATTCTTCCTCGCTTTTAGCATAGCCTATTACACGCATTGATGAATCAAAAGTATCAAAAAAACTACCACTAAACTTTTGATAAGGGCTTTGTTCTTTTTTTTGACAACCACTCATAATGGAGGCAACTAGTACTAAAACCAGAAATACGATAATATTTTTTTTCATTTCATCACCCTTAATAATAATAGCAAAAAAATCTATGGATAACAAGTAACTACTAATGAAAACTCCCCCAAAATCTTGGAGGAGTTTTTATTAATTAAGAATTAGTATTTATTTTGCATTTTCTGATGCTTCAACAAGTCCTGCAATATAGTCTTGAACTGATACAGTAACAGAAGAAGTTAATTCTGCATCACTTGGAACACCATCTGTAGTTTTCATATCTTTAATTTCCTCTACAGTTTTACCAGCCATCCAATCAGCAAGAGCTTTAGCTTGTTCAAACCACTCTTTACCTATCTTAGAGTTCTTAACCATTCCATAATCTGCGCCTAATTCAACTTTAGTCTTGAATTCGCCAGCTTTATCAGTTGTTACTTTACCATCTTTATCATAGTTAACTTTTGTTTGTGCAGTATCAATTATTGTATTTACAACTTTTCCATCTGCATCAAAAGCAGAAACAACCATAACTGTATCAACTTGTGCTAAAGGTAAAGTTTCTTTTCCATCAACTGATGCATAGCTTTTTGATTTAGCTATACTGATTTCATGACCTAAACCTAATGTTACTGCGCCTGCATTAACATCTATTGCATTAGTATATGCTTCTTCTACAGCAGCAATATAATCTTGAATTGTAATTGTAACTGTTGAAGCTAACTCAGCTACATCTGGTACTGATGGATGAGCATCATCAACTTTTTTAGTTTTTATACCTTTTATTTCATCTAGGTTTTTTCCAATCATCCATTTTTCAAGTTCAGATATTTGTTCAAACCATTCTTTGCCTATCTTAGAGTTTTTAACCATTCCATAATCTGCGCCTAATTCAACTTTAGTTTTGTTTTCAGCATTTACATCTGATGTAAGTTGAAGGTCTTTGTCGAAGTTAACTTTTGTTTGTGCGTTATCAATAGTTACTTTAACTACTTTACCATCTTTGTCAAATGCAACAGCAGCCATTACTGTATCAACTTGAGCAGCTGCAGGAGTATCTCCATTTTGATCCTTTGATTTAGCTATTGTAGTATTTTGACCAAGTCCTATCTTTGTTATGCCTGTCTCATTTGTAGGTGCTGTGTCATCTCCTGTTGAAGGATTATTTGGAGCAGGTTGTTCTTTTGAGCAACCGATTAGCATAGTTGCCATTAGAGTAAGTACTAGAATAATTGACAATATTTTTTTCATGTTATTACCTCCACTTTATAATTAAATGTTTTAACAAATTTATTATAGCATAATTGTTTATAGATAAACGATTTCCGCGAATTAAGGTCATAAGAGAAGAATTTTATTCATATTGTTCATAAATTAACAAACTATTTTTTAAGTTAAATTTGCTTATATTCTAGTATTTTTCTGCATGATTTTTTTCCCTATAGATTTAGGGATAGCAAGGATTACGAATGATTTAACGGAAAAGAATTTGACAATATTTGTATTATAGGCTAATAAAATCATTGTATAAAGGTATTTTTTTTGATTATTATTATCTATGAAATTAAGGCATAAATAGGGGAACCACTTGATAGATAAATAACTATCAATAGAAATAGATAACAACAATGGAAGGAATAAAAGGAGGAATTTTGCTGTAAATATTTAATTTATATATGAGACTCTAATTCTTAAATCAAAGTAATGACAAAACAGATGAGGAGAGAGAAGATGATAAAACTAATAGGAATTATAATAGTAGTTCTTGGCTTTGCTCTTAAGCTAGACCCTATTGGTACTGTGATTATTGCAATAGTTACCACAGGACTTGCAGCTGGTCAGGACATTGTGGGTATTATGGAATTACTAGGAAAGACATTTGTTGCTAATCGTTATATGTGTCTCTTTATTATAATACTACCAGCAGTAGGATTATTAGAAAGAAATGGACTAAGTATTGTGGCATCAAATGTCATAAGAAAAATCAAAAGTTCAACTCCTAGCAAGATAATAACTATTTATGGGCTTATGAGAACCTTCTTTGCAGCTTTAAATGTGAACTTTGGAGGAGTTGCTAGCTTTACAAAGCCAATAATATATCCTATGGCAGCAGCTTCTCTTGAAAATAGAGGTATAAGACTTAGTTCAAAAGATAGGGACTCATTAAAAGGATTATCAGCTGCGCAGGAGAACATATCTTGGTTTTTTGGACAAGTATTATTTGTTGCGGGACCAGGAGTTATATTAGTAAAAAGCTCATTAGATAATGCTGGCTTCAAGGTAGAACCTATAGAGGCTGTGAAAGCTGAGATACCAGTAATATTTCTAACTATTCTGGTGACAGCTATTTATATGTATATAGTAAGTAATAGAATAATTTCAAAGTATAATAGAGAAAGTTTATTACATAACAAAGCAGAGGCGGATGAGTAATGTCAGAAATTCTACTTGAAACAATCTATCATGTATGTGGCTTGATACTAATTTACATTTCAATAAAAACTCTTATGGATAAAGATCACTCTTCAAGAATTGGGACATTTATATTTTGGGCATGTCTTGGCACAGTTGTGGGATTTGGAAAATGGTTGCCTCCTGTTATTTCTGGAGCTCTCGTTATCCTTATGTGTGTCATGGTTATGCTTAAAAGAGTCAAGGCTGGCAATGTAGCAAAAACAGGAGAAAGCTATACTAAAAAAATTGCTGATGAAATAGGATATAGAATATTTATCCCTGCTATTGCCATAGGCCTAGTCACAATATGTGTTGCCATATTTACCAAACTTGGAGCTCTTGTAGGACTTGGTATAGGAACCTTTTTGTCTGCAATTATCACGGTTTTAATGACAGGAGACAAGACTATTTCATACCTAACTGAAGGTAGAAGGACAATTGAAACTGTTGGGCCAATTTCTATACTCACAATGCTTCTAGCTACTTTAGGAACTGTTTTTTCAACTATGGGAGTTGGAGATATAATAACAGAGGGGGCTACTAAAGTAATACCCCAGGGAAATATATTAATTGGTGTTATTGTATATGTAGTTGCCATGGCACTGTTCTCAATGCTAATGGGTAATGCCTTTGCGGCTTTTTCAGTGATTACTATAGGTATTGGGCTACCATTTGTTATTAAGCTTGGTTTAAATCCCAATGTTATAGGAATACTTGGTCTAACATCAGGCTTTTGTGGAACTCTTATGACACCTATGGCTGCAAATTATAATGTAGTTCCCGTAGCAATTTTGGAAATGAAGGATCGCTATGGTGTCATTAAAAAGCAAATACCAGTTGCCATTATTATGCTTTTGTTTCACATAATACTGATGAAAATAATGGGATAGGAGAATGATATTGATGAAAATACTTGTTACTGCATTTGATCCATTTGGAGGAGAAACTGTCAATCCTGCTTATGAGGCTGTTAAGATGCTAGAGGACAAAATAAAAGGTGCTGACATAGTGAAGTTAGAAATTCCAACAGTATTTGGTAAGTCTATAGAAAAGTTAGAGGAAGCATTAGAAAAGGAAAGGCCAGATGCCGTAATTTGTGTAGGACAAGCTGGTGGAAGGTCTGAAATTACAGTAGAACGGATAGCAATAAACATTGTCGATGCAAGAATTAAAGATAACGAAGGCAATATGCCAGAGGATGAAGCTGTTTATCAGGATGGGCCTGCTGCATATTTTTCAAATCTTCCAATAAAGCAAATGGTTAAAAGCATTAGAGAGAATGGAATACCAGCATCTGTATCTAATACAGCAGGTACCTTTGTATGTAACCATATTATGTACAGTCTTCTTTTTCTAAATGAGAGAAAGAATTTAAACATAAAGGGTGGGTTTATTCATGTTCCCTATATTCCAAAACAAACTGTAGATAAGAGGAATACTCCCTCTATGAGTATAGAGGATATAATAAAAGGAATTACCTATGCAATAGAGGCTTTAATCAGGAGCTTAGAATAAGTAGTTGAATTATTTCGACTCCCGTAATATAATTTATTTTATAGAGTAGTAAAAAAAATAAGGGGGAATTGACATGAGTAAAGAATTGAAAGCAAGAAAAGATGTAGATCAATTACTTACATGGGACTTAAGGGCAGTATTCAAGACTGAAGAAGAATTTGACTCAGCAGTAAAGAAAGCACAAAAGCTTACAGAAGAGGTTGAAAAGGAGTATAAAGGCAGACTAAGTTCAGCTATAGTAATAAATGGTTGTCTAGACAAAATGAAGGGTCTAATGCAAGAACTTCATCTAGCTGGTGCATATGCGCATCTTGCAGTAGCAGTAGACCAAACTAATAGTGACAATCAAGCAAGACAGATGAAGTTGTCAAATATAATGTCTAATCTAAATAGTAGACTAAGCTTTGTAAAAAGCGAGATTATTGAGGCTAAGGAAGAAGTTATCAAGGAAGCTATAGAACAATCTAAAGAGAATAGTGGTTATTTAAAGGATATTATTGAAGCTAAAAAACATGCTCTTCATCCTGAAGCTGAAAGAGTACTATCGGCACTATCTGGTACATTAAATTCTCCATATAACATATATAATAGAGCAAAGCTTGCAGACATGGATTTTGGAACATTTACTGTAGAAGGCAAAGATTACCCTCTAAGCTTTGTGTTATTTGAAAATGAATGGGAGTACGAAAATAATCATGATATAAGAAGAGCAGCTTTCAAAGCTTTTTCAGATAAACTAAATGAATACCAACATACTGTGGCAGCAACATATCAGGTTCAAGTGCAAAAAGAAAAAACTATGGCAAATCTAAGAGGCTTTGATTCAGTAATAGATAGCTTATTATTCCATCAAAAGGTAGATAGAGAATTATATGATAGGCAAATTGATTTAATCATGGAAAAATTAGCTCCTCATATGAGAAAGTATGCTAAGCTACTTCAAAAAATCAATAAAGTTGATGAAATGACTTTTGCTGATTTAAAGCTAGTAGTAGACCCTGATTTTGAGCCTGAAATAACAGTTGAAGAATCTAAGAAATATGTAGAGGAAGCACTATCTGTTCTTGGAGAAGATTATTTAGATATGGTTAAAAGGGCTTATAATGAGAGATGGATTGACTTTGTACAAAACAAAGGAAAATCCACAGGAGCATTTTGCTCTAGTCCTTATGGAAGCCACCCATTTATATTGATTTCATGGACTGAAAGAATGAGAGAGGTATTTGTGCTAGCACATGAGCTTGGTCATGCTGGACATTTTTATTTAGCTCATCAAAATCAAAATATTTTTGATACAAGACCATCTCAATACTTTATAGAATCACCATCTACTATGAATGAAATGCTCATGGCAAATTATTTAATGAAAAATAGTGATGACTTGAGATTTAAGAGATGGGTATTGTCATCTATGATTAGTCGTACCTACTATCATAACTTTGTAACTCACCTGTTAGAGGCTGCTTATCAAAGAGAAGTCTATAAAATTATTGATGAAGGTGGCAGTGTACAGGCTCCTAAACTTAGTGCATTAAAGAAAGATGTCTTAGAAAAGTTCTGGGGAGATACTGTAAAGATAACAGATGGGGCAGAGCTTACTTGGATGAGACAGCCACATTATTATATGGGATTATATCCATATACATATAGTGCTGGGTTGACTATAGCCACTGAAGTAAGCAAGAGAATTTTAGCTGAAGGGCAGCCTGCATTAGATGATTGGAAGGAAGTACTAAAGGCTGGAGGAACTAAGACACCAGTAGAACTTGCTAAAATGGCAGGAGTTGATATAACAACAGAAAAACCATTATTAAATACTATAGAGCATATAGGAAATATTATAGATGAAATAGTAAAATTAACAGAAGAGATAGATGGCATAAGGCTATAAAATAAAGATTTAGCTTTAATTAACCAAGTAAACCTAGGCAGTATTATGATAAAAAAGATGATGCCCTTAAAGATGGCTTTCTAAGACGTTTTAAGGGCCTTCTTTTTTTGATTTTATTTTCGGCAAAATGCACAAACCATCGTTGATTTTTTGTCAAATCACATATAGTAAACACTTGAAAAAATGTCATTATTTTGTCAAATGATAAGAAAATCCTTAAAAGGCTGTAGTATTGTTCAAATATATGAAGGAGTGATATGTGATGAATTTTGAATTAACTTTCAAACCTATGTATATTGGTAGAATGGCTTGTGATTATTATGGGTCAAGAGCTAAGGGAGGCTTTGGTATTGTAATAACTGAAATTGCTCCATCTTCTATCCCTTCTGTAGTTTATAGAGAGCCTGTGAACGAATATACAACTGAGCAAGTACACGAATTAGTTAATTCTTATATTGATTCAGCAGTAAGGTGTAAGCAAGCTGGATTTGACGGCGTTGAATTCCATAGTGCCCATGGTTATATGGGACTACAGTTCATGAGTCCAAGAACAAATAAAAGAATTGATGAGTTTGGCGGAGGAATTTCAGGAAGAGCTGGCGGTATTGAAGAGGAAGAAGCTATTGTTTTTGTTAGATTATTTGAGTCATACGGAGCTGATGCCTTAAATGTTTCTGCTGGTACTTATGCTTCATGGGATGTGATTGTACCACCAACAGCTTGGCAACAAGGCTGGAACTAGCGTTTTTCTAGAAGAGTAAAGGAAACTGTTAACATTCCTCTTATGCTGGCAGGTAGATTCCCAGACCCATTTATAATTGAACAATTTATTGAAAGAGAGGGTACAGACTTTGTTTGCTTAGGACGTCAATCCATAGCAGATCCAGAGTTTCCAAATGCCATGCCTCAAAGTTCTTATCCTTAAGAAAAACAGTGATATGACCTAAACCAGACCATCTTTTTCGAAGAAGGGCTCATATCTTGTACCAGGCTTATCCATAGTCATATGGAACTTTTTATAGACCTCAAGTAAGTTAGGAATTTGTTTAGCCAATGTGAATGCTACTCCCTTCTATATTGATTTAAGTGTGGAAACTTTGCTCTTTTACTAGCTTAACTGATAGGATATCATATTATTAAGCGTGAAAACAATTCTAGTAAGCCAAGGGAAAAACTTGCTTTTTTCTGGAAAATTTTAAAAGTAAGTGTTTGCTATAGATGCAGTCAACCTTAAAGTCATCTAGGTAATATTTTTGCTTAATAAAAGTCCATGTGTTTTATATTGAATATTTTTTTGTCTTTTGCAGATTATATACACAGGAGGTGTTTTCATGTCACAATTAACTCAAAAAGAAAGATATTTACTGGAGGACCAAAAAAGTCAAGAAGAAATATGTGTTAAAAAGTACAATAACTATGCACAACAAGCTGAGTGTCCACATCTAAAGCAACTATGCAAACAACTAGGTCAGCAGGAGCAACAACATCTAAATACTATTAATCAAATACTAAGTGGGCAAGTTCCAAATATGGGACAGCAGCAAAGTGGCCAACAAAATCAGCAGAATCAACAACAAGGAAGTCAAGCTACAAATATGCAAGGACAAACAGGAATGACAAACCAACAGGATGCTGACTTATGTACAGACCTTCTATCAACAGAAAAATATGTATCTGGAACATATGATACAGCAATATTTGAATTCAGAGATGCAAATATTCGTCAAGCTCTAAACCATATCCAAAAAGAAGAGCAACAACACGGTGAGCAAATCTTTAACTACATGCAAAGTAAAGGTATGTATAATCTTAAGTAATGGTAAATAGAGAATAACATCTAGTACATTAATTAGTGATGAACTAGGTGTTATTTTTTTATTTGGAAGGAAACTTGAGTCCCGTGTAGAATAATATTATATAAAATGTAGAGTAGACTAGTTGTTCTATTGGGGGAATATAAATGAGAAAGGTTCTATACCTGAGCCTAGTAGTAATAATGATTGTTGGAGCTTCTATTACTAATATTAGTCTAGCAAATCCAGATTCGGCTGATGTGGATAAAACTATATTAGAGGTTCAAGAAAGCCTAACTAGCATTTCTGTAGAGGAACAGGAAGTCCTTGAAAGGCTTTTTATTCTATCACAAGAAATTGAGGAAATGGATAATCAAAATTTACAGATTACAAAAGAAATGGAGGATTTAAAAGAGGAAGTAGAAAACATAGAGAAAATGATTGAAATAGAGACTATTTCCTATTATGAAAATCTAGATATGATGGAAGATGTACTTAAAGCCTATCAGAGAAGTGGTCCAGGTTCTTTTTTAGAGCTTATACTGGGTTCAGATAGCCTAAAGGTTTTATTGCAAAGACTCAATGCTTTAAGTAACATAACTAGAAACACTAATAATCTTTTAGAATCTTTAGATGAAAGCAAGACTAAATTAGATATAGAAAAGAATAAATCAAAAGAAAGACTTTTAGCTTTTGAAGAGCAGCAGAAAAAACTAGAAGAAATTCTTGAGAAAAATATTAACCTCAAGGAAGAGCTTGAGGTTTATCTAGACTCTTTAAAAGGAGAAAGAAATAAATATGAGAATTATTTGGCAGAAATAGAACAGTATTGGATACAACTTAGACCCCTATTTTCAGAAACCATTAGTATCTTTTCAAGTATGCTCTATGATACAAATCTGCCACCTGAAGCCATAAAAGTTGAATTATCACTACTAAGAATTAAAGGAATAATCGAGGAGAAAATGTTTAGAGAGATCATCTCTAATCAATCCTTCCCGACAAAGATTGAAGTTGAATTTTCTCCTGATAAATTAGAAATTATTATGCCTGACATAGATTTGTATCTTGCTGGAAGTTTTGAGATTGTAGACAATAAGAGACTTTTGTTTTTAGTAAATGAAGGTAGTTTTTATGGTCTGCCTTTAGAAAAAAACAGAATAGAAGACCTATTTAGCGAAGGTAATATAGAGATTGACTTAGGACAATTTCTAGGAAAAAACAAGTTAAAGGCTATTAAGATTAATGAAGACAACATAGAAATTCAAATAACTCCTGTATTCTTTTAAAAGGCAAAGAAAGATTTGATTAATTACTTTTAGATTGAAGCCTTTAATAATAACTTTTAGGGGGACGCTTATGATTGATGCAAAAGACTTATGTTTGCAGTACGCCGATGGGACATTGGCACTACAAAACATTAATATACACATCGAACCTGGTGAAGTAGTATTTATTATTGGACCTAGCGGTTCTGGGAAAACAAGCTTATTGAAGCTTCTATTGGGTATGGAATACCCTACATCTGGACATTTAGCAGTTTTAGGGCAACCAATAAAGAGAGAAAAAAACTCTGAAATTAGGCGAATGCGAATGACTATTGGGCCTATTTTTCAAGACTTTAGATTGCTCCAAGGTAGGACAGTGCTAGAAAATGTTCTTTTAGGTATGCGTTTTCTCGAATTTAGTAAAAATGAAATGCGAATTAATGCCAGAGATGCCATTGAAAGAGTAGGATTATCACATAAGATAAATACTTCTGTAGATAATCTTTCTTGGGGAGAACGACAAAGAGTAGCTATTGCTAGAGCAGTAGCTAGAAAACCTAAGTTAATCATTGCAGATGAGCCTACAGGTAATTTAGATAAGGATAATGCATTGAATATTCTAGAGTTACTAACTTCATTTAAAGATGATCATACTACAGTAATCATTACTACTCATGCTACCCACTTAATTGAGAATATGGATAGAGATATGTTAATTCAAATAGACAAAGGAAATATAGAATGGGGAAGGTTGAATCATGAAGAATATTTTTAAAAACATAGAATATTTCCTAAAAGAAACAGGGACTATTTTGAGATTGAACTTTCTTTCAAATATATTTTCTATCCTTAGTATGGCTTTAATATTTTGTATGCTTTCAATGGTGATTTCAGGGGTTTGGATTAGCAATCAAATGGTTGAGTTAATTGAAGGAGAGGCAGAAATAAACGTCTTCTATGATGAGAGTTTTGAAGATAGCAAGGTTAGTGGTATTTTAAATGAAATCAAAGCAATAAATGGTGTCCGACAAGCATTAATTATTGATAAAGACAAGGCCTATGATAGAATGATGGGAATCATGGGTAAGGATGCAGGCATATTAGAATTTTTTGAGGAGAACCCTTTTAGCGCTTTTATAGAGGTGAAAATTGAACTAGAGGAAATGGATTTAATAGTTGAAAGAATGGAAAAAATAAAAGATATTGATTATATTAGAGACAATCAAAGTGTACTAAACAGACTTAGAAGTATTTCAAACATTATAAGGGTTTTAGGAATTATAATTATTACTGGAGTGGGTATATCTACATTAGTCATAACATCACATATTATTAGGCAGGGCATATATAGTAACAAGGAACAGATTAATACGTTAAAGCTTTTAGGTGCTCCAAAGTATTTTATAGTGCTACCATTTTTTCTAGAAGGTATATTTTTAACATTGATAGCAGGGATTTTTGCAGCAACCATGGGGAACCTAGCGCTTTGGTATATTTATGTCCAAACTACTGGACCATTGCCCTTTATTCCACTTCCACCTTTAGAGAACTTAATTTACGGAAATACTATCCTTACATTATGCACAAGTATTGTTCTGGGTATTTGTGGTAGTTTATTTGGTTTTGCATCTACAAATAAAAACTAATAAAATTGTATGATTTGCTATTGAATGCAATGGGGAGATAAAGCATGAGAAGAAAAAGAAAATTTAATAGTATATGGTTACTCTTATTGCTGCCCTTTGGGTATACCTTAGTATATTTTTCACAGAAAAACCCCAATCAAGTTGAAAAGCTATACTCTAGTGGAGTATATAAGTACATAGGAACAGCCATCAGTGTGGTGACTGGTATTTTTCCTTTTTCAATTGGCGAGCTTTTAGTTATACTGTCTTTATTATTCATTATTATATTAATAATATGGGTTCTCTATAAAGCTATAAGAGGAGAAATAGAATATAAAAGAATATTGGTCTATATCGGGAGAGTACTTGTTGTGTTCAGTATTTTATATTTTGCATTTAATATTTTATGGGGATTAAACTATTATCGCCTACCATTTTCAAAGTTAGCAAACATAGATACTAGACCGGCTAATGTACAGGAACTAGTAGCCTTATGCGATCACTTGATTTATGAAGCTAATGAGTTGCGAAGAGAAATAGAATCAAATAAAGGCAATAAACCTGTGGAGTATAACTATAAATATATACTTGAAAATGCTTATAGGGGCTATGAAATAGCTGAGAGTACTTATCCCGAGTTAGGAGGTAGGTATGGCAGACCTAAGGGTGTTATATTCTCTAAGGCCATGTCTTATATGGGAATAACAGGAATCTACTTTCCTTTTACAGGAGAGGCAAATGTAAATATGGATACTCCTTATGTATCACTTCCAGCAACAGTTACCCATGAAATGGCACATCAGAGAGGGTTTGCAAGAGAGGATGAGGCCAATTTCATAGCATATATAACATGTAAGGCTCATCCAGATTTAGATTTTCAATACTCTGGTTATGTTCTTGCTCTAACTCATTCTATGAATTCCTTATATGCAAATGATAGAGAGCAATACGTACAACTAAGTAGAAAATATAGTAATGAAGTAAAAAATGATTTTATTGAAATAAGTAGACATTGGGCAAAATATGAAGGATCTCTAGAGAAGGCTTCTAATAAAATAAATAATGCTTATTTAAAATCCAACAATCAAAAAGATGGTGTGAGAAGTTACGGGAGAATGGTAGATTTACTAATTGCAGAGTATAGAATGAAAAACAAATAAAGTGTATAAATAGCTTGGGTCTATTACCGAGGCCACTGAATGACAATTAAGCCTTTTCAGTGGTATCCTATAGCCTAGGTTATTTTTATTTTTTGGAATTTAGGAATAAGATGAGTAAAATTGGCTTTTTTGATAATAATAAGTATAAGTGATGAGAGAAGGTGATAACAATGGAAGAAAACTTAGCACTTTCAAAAAAATTAGATGATAATGTTGAATTGTTTAAGAAAATATTTAAAAATCATGAGGATATTAATTATAGAATTCTTGAAAATATATACAACAAAAAAATAAGAATTTGTCTAATTTCCGTAGATAGTATGATAGATAAAGTGCTGGTAAATGATAATATACTTAAACCAATTATACTTACAAAGATTGAAGATTTAAATTTTTCTAAAAATAACTTAGATAGAATAGCAAACTCTGTCACCTTGACTAATGAAATAAAACGAACTTCTAATATTGATGAACTTGTATCTTCACTGCTATACGGAGATGCCATTTTAATGTTTGATGGCATAGATGAGGCCACATTAATAGGCAGTAGGCACTTGGAAACCAGAAATATAACATTGCCATCATCAGAGAGAACAATCAATGGGCCTAAGGAAGGCTTTGTTGAATTGATATCTGTAAACATTTCATTAATCAGAAGAAGGATAAGAAGTTCCAATTTAGTATTTAAATTTAAGGAAATCGGTACTGAATCTAAAACTATTATTTCCTATTGTTATATTGAAGGTATAGTAAATAATAAAGTAGTTACAGAGCTTGAAAACAGGTTAAGTAAGATTAAAGACATAGATGCTATTTTTTCAACCGAGCATATAATCGAGCTCATTAGTGATGAGCCATATTCTCCTTTTGATACAACAGGAACAACAGAAAGGCCAGATGCAGTAGTAGGTAAGCTATTAGAAGGAAGAGTAGCCATATTAGTGGACGGTTGTCCAACTGTTGTTACAATTCCTTTTGTATTTCAGGAATATTTTCAAGCTAGCGAAGACTATTATATAAATTACTATTTTGCATCTATTAATAGATTTATTAGATATGTTTGTTTTTTTCTTACAATAAGCACACCTGCATTGTATATATCATTAGTCACATTCCATAGGGAAATGATACCTACTCCCTTATTACTTAGTATAATATCTGCTAGGCAAGGAGTCCCTTTACCTTCAATTTTAGAAACTCTATTACTATTGTTTGTATTCGAGATTCTAAGAGAAGCAGGAGTTCGATTTCCAGAACAGGTTGGCTCAGCAGTAGGTATTGTGGGTGCATTAATAATTGGTGAGGCTGCAGTTACAGCTAGGTTAGTAAGTGCACCAATAGTTATAGTGGTAGCACTTACAGCAATTTCTGGTTTTTTAGTTTTTTCTTTACAGGCAGCAATAATTATTATTAGAGTAACTCTTCTAATAATGGTGGGCTTCTTAGGTGTGTATGGTTATATTTTTGGAATGATTATTGTGGCATTGCACCTAATGTCACTTAGATCCTTTGGAGTACCTTATATGCTCAATATGACTTCTCTTAGAAGTCAAGATTTGAAAGATACCATAATTAGGGCACCTTGGCCATCTATGAGATTACGTCCTAAGATTATCGGAAAAAATAATCCTGTAAGGAAAAAAACTAATTATAAATAGGGATAAGTGAGTTATTATACCTAGGAAAAGAAGGGGAGAAGAATTGTTATGAAATATATTAGGGTTTTTTTAAAATTAATTATAATAATAAATCTCCTAATGATATTAATAGGTTGTTGGAACTATAGTGAAGCAGATGACGAATTTATTGTAACTGCTGTAGCAATAGATAAGGCTGAAGAGGGTTACATAGTTACTGTAGAAGTTACCTACCCTAAAAAAGGTAGTGGATCTGGGTTGGATAATGAATATTTTTCTGAGCAAGGAAGAACAATTTTTGAAGCTATTAGAAAAACTATACTGCAAACAGGAAGGAAGATGTATTGGGGTCATGCTAAGGTGGTTATTATTAGCAGAGATATTGCTGAAGAAGGGATATTGTCTGTAATTGAATTTTTAATTAGGGATACAGATGTCAGAAATAAGATGTGGCTTATTATATCTACGGATGAAACTGCCTCAGTATTATTTAAAGTAGAAGATGAAGTACATAATTCTATTGGTTTCCACTTTGATGATATTCTAAGAAATCAAGAAAAAGTTGGAATGGGTTATGGAGGAGATTTGTTAGATACGTTGGCTTGCCTGAGTTCAGAAGGGGTCACACCAAAAGTAGCTACTGCAAGCAATATTAAAACTATTGGAGGTGTTGTTCCTAGGGTGGAAGGGATGGCTATCTTCAATAGGGATAAAATGATTGGGCGGATAGACGGTTTAGATGTAAAAACATTTCTGTTAATTATTAACAAATTTAAGGGAGGAGAATATAAAGTATTAAACCTAGGGAACACAGATTTTTCTCTGGAAATATTGGAGAGCAAAACGAAACTTAAACCAATAATAGAAGATGGGAATATTATTATGGAGATAGATATAAAGATGGATATGTGGATTGTAGAAGGAGAAGGAAATTTTATGAGCAGTGAAAGCTTAGTTGAAATAAGAAAGAAAATGGAAAAGAATATAACTAGTGATATAGAGAGGGTAGTTAAGAAAGTTCAGTCTGAATATAACTCTGATATATTTGGATTTGGGAGAGCAATATATAAACATAAGCCGAATGTATGGAAGGATGTTAGTAGTGACTGGGATAGAGAATTTAGCAAGGTAAAAGTTCAAGCAAATGTAGAAATAACTATAAAAGGAACTGGACTTTTAGAAAAACCAATAAGGACTAAGAATTAATATGGAGGCTATATTTATTGTGATCTTGCACGCTACCGTAGTAATATTTGATATGATACCCTTGATTAAGAGTGGCAAAAAGAAAGAGGTAATCTTGTATGCGTCAATAATTATGATATCCTTGGTCTTAGGTTTTTTATATGCATTAGGAATAGACATACCAAGTCCAGTTCCATACTTTGAAAAACTTGTTATGCTTATAAAGTAAAGGAGTCTTATAGTGAAAAAAGAAGTAATTACACAAAAACAGGGAATTTTCTTAATAATAATTTATTCCATAGGGACCTCTATAGTAATAGTAACAGGAGTATCTGCAAAAATCGATTTATGGGTTTCTATAATAATTGCGACAATAATAATTATACCTATGGGTTTAATTTATGCTAAGTTAAATAGTATTCTTCCTGAAAAAGACCTGTGTGATATTTTGGAGTTTTCATGGGGAAAGGTTTTAGGAAAGATTATGATTTCTCTATATTTATTATATATAATTAATACCTCTTTTTTTGTACTGAGAGATATTGCTGAGTTTTTTAGATTAACTGTAGGATCTGAAACTCCAATGATTGTTCCAGCCATGACATTAATGTTTGTATCAGCATTTGCAGTAAAAAACGGAATAGAAGTTCTGGCTAGATTTGTAAGCTTTATTTTTATTCCAGTAGTACTTTTTATTATTTTGGATAATACTTTATTATTGCCTAATGTTGATATAGAGAACTTTAAACCTTTTATGTACTATGGATGGAAACCTGTTATTAAAGGTGTTTTTAATACCATCGCT
Organism: Tissierellales bacterium; assembly: GCA_041655135.1. Taxonomy (GTDB): domain Bacteria; phylum Bacillota; class Clostridia; order Tissierellales; family Proteiniboraceae; genus Proteiniborus. The sequence continues at coordinate 35,291 of JBBAFY010000004.1, read as the reverse complement.
TTTCCAATTGGTGAAATAGTTGCATTTACTGCAATATTTCACACATTAAAAGATAAGAAAGTAGCTAAAGGAACCTATATTAAAGGTATATTAGCTACTGGTATCATTTTATTAATATCATCATTAATTTCTGTACTAGTTATTGGTCCTGAGGTTGCTGACATTTATTATTTCCCTGCATATATAGCTACAACCAGGATAAGTATAGGGAACTATCTACAAAGTGTAGAGGTTATTTTAGCCTTTTTGTTCACTATTGGATGTTTTGTTAAGTTTTCAATACTTTTCCTATGCGCATCAAATCTTCTGACTAAGCTTTTGGCATTTGATGACTATAGATTTATAGTACTACCAACCGGACTCTTGATTTTAAGCGTTGCCAGAATACTTTTTAAAAGCACAAGTGAATTTTATTATTTCACAGCAACAATTTGGCCTTATTACGCCATACCATTTCAGATAGTATTTCCAATAATAACTTTAGTTTTAGCAGAAACTAAATTAAGGAAAAAAAAGAACCAAAATTAGCAATACATTATTGATAGTTTTAATTCAGCAAATTATTTTGCAAACTATTATAGAACTTTTAAGCAGTATTACTTCTTAAGGTTCTGATACCATATAGTGATAAATATATTTTTACATTTGTTATCTTGGTCACCAGATAAGGCTATCTATTACTCATACAATAATTTATGGTTGCTTGATTTCAGTGTTCCCAGTAATAGAGCTGTTTTCTTCTATTGAAGAACTATCTTTATATCCATTATTAGCATAATATAGATTTCCTTCTAATTTAGTATCTATTAATTGGAAGCCGTTGGCTTCTACATAAATATCGCCTATAAAGGTTCCATTTTGAATTTTAGTATTCTCGCTTTTCACTATTAATCTTGGAGCTGTCAAGGTATATCTAGCAGTAACATTTCTATTTTCGTCTTGTTCATAAAGAGCTATTTTACGAGCTGGTTGATCATTGTTGATAAATTCGCCATCTAATACAATATCCTCATTAATGGTTAAATCGTTTGATACTATAATGATCCAAGTACCATCACTTCCTGCTGCATTTAGAAAAGCTTCAGCATTGTTAGCTTGTGAAGGTGTTGTAACCAAATCTGGTTGAATATCATCTTCCTCCTGTTGATTTTCTTGTTGCTGGTCTTGAGGTACATTTGAATTCTCATTTGGACTACAGCCTGACAATATTAGAATTCCCAACATAAGTATTATTAGAATCGTTTTGCACTTCATAAAAATTCTCCTTTTTCATATATTTTCAAAGATTATTGTATGCAGAAATAGGTGTTTTATACAAAACAAACAAAATGTCCACTTAAATTGGCCTTTGCGAAAAAGGTATAACAAAGAATTATTATCTTTCTTAAAAAACTATTCCAAATTTTCTAAAAATTTAATATAATATGTTTAGAGTCTCAAAATAATTTGTGGGGGTGCTTTTTATATGGAAAATTTAAGACTTGATGATTTTACTAAGTATAAGTTTTTATCTGGTATTAAAGCTTCACCGGATGGACAATACCTGGGCTTTGTTTGTCATCATATGAATGTAGAAGAGGACAAGTATCTATCAAATATCTATATTCATGATATAAAAGAGGAAAGTTATTTTAAGTTAACTTCTTTAGATGAAGAAAGAACCTTTGTATGGAAGGATAAAACCACGCTTTTAATTCCTGCAATGCGTAATAAAAAAGACAAAGATAGAAAAGAAAAAGGTGAACAATTAACTTCATATTATGAAATAAGCCTAAAGGGTGGAGAAGCGAATAAAGTTTTTGAAATTCCGCTAAACGTGACTAGCTTAGAAATTTTAGATGAAGACCGTCTATTGCTTACAGCTGTATATGATCATAATTATCCTAAACTAGATGGATTAACAAATGAAGAAAAGGAAAAGGAATTTAAGAAATTAAAAGAGAATAAGGACTATGAAGTTTTAGATGAGATTCCCTTCTGGTTAAATGGTCAGGGCTTTACAAACAAGAAAAGAAATAGATTATATATCTATAATATAAAAGAGAACAAGGCTACTGCCATAACAGGTGAGTACACAGATACAAACAGCTATAAGCTAAATAAGGAAAAAACTAAGGTCATTGTAATTGGTTCTACATATACAGACAAAATGGAACTGAAATCAGATATATATATTTATGATATTGAAAATAGTAATCTAAAAAACATTTCTATGGAAATGCCTTTTAGATACTCATCAGGGAACTTCCTAGGAGACAAAATTATATTTACAGGTCATGATAGTAAATCCTATGGTTCTAATGAAAATCCGAACTTTTTCTCAATGAATCTAGATGGTTCAAATATTGAGAAAATTTCTAGGAATTTTGACTTTAGTATTTGGAGTTCAGTAGGCTCCGATTGCAGATATGGCGGAAGTCAATCTATGAAGGTTGATGGAGAGTATCTATATTTTGTCACTACTGAATGGAGCAATTCCTATATAAATCGAATAGATGTAGATGGAAACATAATGAAATTGTCTACAGGTCAGGGTTCTATTGATGGCTTTGATGTCTTAGATGATAGAGTTCATTTCATAGGATTAAGAGGGGAAAAACTTCAAGAACTATATTCATTAGATGGTGAACATGAAACTCAGCTAACACATTTTAATGACTGGGTACTAGAGGATAAGAAATTATCATCTCCAGAGAGACTAACATTTACAGTAGGAGATAAGATTACTATTGAAGGTTGGGTATTAAAACCTGTAGATTATAAAGAAGGAGAAAAATATCCTGCAATATTAGATATTCATGGCGGACCTAAAACTGTTTTTGGAGAAGTCTTTTATCATGAAATGCAATACTGGGCTAATGAAGGATATGTAGTGTTATTCTGTAATCCAAGAGGTAGTGATGGTAGAGGCAATGCATTTGCAGATATTCGTGGTAAATATGGCACTATAGACTACGACGATATAATGAAATTTACTGATTTGGTGCTAGAAAAATATCCTTGTATAGATGAAACTAGAGTTGGGGTAACTGGCGGGTCCTATGGTGGATTTATGACAAACTGGATTATAGGACATACAAATAGATTCAAGGCAGCAGCTTCCCAAAGAAGTATATCAAACTGGATTTCTAAATTTGGAACCACTGATATAGGATATTACTTTGTAGATGATCAAAATGCAGCTACTCCTTGGTCTGATTATGAAAAGCTATGGTTCCATTCTCCAATGAAGTATGCAGATAAGGTGACTACACCAACATTGTTTATACACTCAGAAGAGGATTATCGTTGTTGGCTGCCAGAAGGAATTCAAATGTTTACTTCATTAAAGTACCATGGTGTTGAGTCTAGACTTTGTATGTTTAGAGGAGAAAACCATGAGCTAAGTAGATCAGGCAAGCCAAAGCATAGGATTAGAAGATTAGAGGAAATTACAAATTGGTTTAATAAATATTTAAAACAATAGTGATAGATAGCCTTTTTCTCCATATTGTGGTAATGTTATATTAAGCTATCTAACTATTTATAGAGGAGGAGTTTTAGTGATTAAGTTCAAGGATTATGAATACCTTAGACCTGATTTAGATAAGGTTGCAGAGCAATTTGAGGGTCTTTTGTCCAGGTTTGAAAATGCAAAATCATTTGATGAGCAAAATAAGATAATGGCAGATATAAATAAGATTCGCTCTAATGTAGATACTATGGGTAATTTAGTCTATGTTAGGCACTCTATTAACACTGAAGATGAATTCTATGCAAAGGAGAAGGATTTTTTAGATGAAAATATGCCTAAGTATCAAAATATTGAATCTAAGTTTTATAAAATATTAGTTCAATCGAAGTTTAGACAGGATTTAGAGAGAATTTGGGGTAAGCAAATATTTACACTAGCAGAACTACAACTAAAAACATTTTCTGAAGAGATAATGGAAGATTTAATAAAGGAAAACAAATTAGTAACTGAGTACGATAAGCTTAAAGCATCAGCTAAAATCGATTTTGAAGGGGAAGTAAGAAACCTTAGTCAAATGGGACCCTTTATGGAATCAAAAGATAGGGCTATGAGAAAAAGAGCTTATGAAACTTATATTAATTTCTTTATTGAAAACGAATCAAAATTTGATGAGATATATGACAACCTCGTTAAAGTAAGGACTACTATGGCTAAAAAACTAGGATTTGAAAATTATGTAGCTATGGGCTATGCTCGTATGTCTAGATCAGATTATGATGCTGTAAGGGTAGCTAACTATAGAAAACAGGTTTATGAAGATCTAGTGCCAGTTGTGGCCGAATTAAAGGATAGACAAAGACAAAGACTTGGGCTAGATGATCTTAAATACTATGATGAGCCATTAGAATATATTACTGGCAATGCTACACCTAAGGGAGAACCTGAATGGATTATTGAAAATGGTAGAAAAATGTATAAAGAGTTATCAAAAGAAACGGATGAGTTCTTTACTTTTATGGTTGAACGAGAGCTACTAGACCTAGTGAGCAAAAAGGGAAAAATGGGTGGGGGATATTGTACATATATTTCTGATTATAAATCTCCATTTATATTCTCGAATTTTAATGGAACAAGTGGAGATGTGGATGTCCTAACTCATGAGGCAGGTCATGCTTTTCAGTCCTATTTAAGTAGAGACTACCAAGTTCCTGAATATGGATTTCCAACTCTAGAAGCAGCTGAGATTCACTCTATGAGTATGGAATTTATCACATGGCCTTGGATGGAGCTATTCTTTAAGGAAGAAGTAGATAAATATAAATTCAGCCATTTAAGTGGAGCGATAAATTTTATACCTTATGGTGTTACTGTGGACGAGTTTCAGCATTTTGTATATGAAAATCCAGAAGCAACACCAAGGGAAAGAAAGGCTAAGTGGAGAGAAATAGAGCGTAAGTATTTACCATTTAGAGACTATGAAGATAATGACTTGTTAAACAGAGGAGGATATTGGTTTAGACAAAGCCATATATTTGGTTCTCCATTTTATTATATTGATTACACCCTAGCTCAAGTATGTGCTTTCCAATTCTGGATTAAAATAAATCAAGATAAAGAAAAAGCTTGGGAAGATTATATTAGACTATGTAAGGCAGGTGGAAGCAAGTCATTCCTAGAATTAGTGGAGCTAGCAAACCTAGACAATCCATTTGTAGATGGCACTATAAAGAAGGTAGTTGGACCAATAAAAGAATGGTTAGATAGAGTAGACGACAGTAATTTCTAATTGAAATAGACTGGAAGAGTGTGGGGGTAAGGCTATTATAATTTTATAACTATAAAACAAGTTATAAAATTATAATAGCCTTACCCCCTAATACTTATAATATGTTTTTTAGCAGAACAGTAACTGAAATTAAAGAAAGAAGAGTAGTCATAGATACTATAACACCAGCATAATCTTTTTCTTTATCAAATTTTTTTGCTAATATTGAAGTCATGGCAGATGCTGGCATGGCAGTCATTATAATAACAGTATTTATAGCTTTGGATGGTTCTCCTAATAATAATGAAATTAGGTAAATAATAATTGGAATAATTATCAGTTTAGTAGTTATTCCATAATATAATATCCAATCTCCCGCATATTCCTTTATTTTTACATCCGACAATATAACCCCAATAATAATCATTTTATGCCTGATTAGCTTTTTTGTTACGAATCTAAGAAAGATAAGGGGGTATATTATTGTAATATAAGTACAGTATTTTGCTTCTTTGCTATTTTATAGTAATATATAAATTATTTTAAAGAACTATTGACATTAACGTTACGTAATAGTTTATATTAATGTTGTAAGGAGGTAGTAGGTAATGGAATATACAGTTCAAAAACTTGGTAACTTAGCAGGAATTAGTACAAGAACTCTTAGATATTATGATGAGATAGGAATTCTTAAGCCGGCAAGAATCAACTCATCTGGGTATCGTATTTATGGCGTGGCTCAGGTTGATAGACTACAGCAAATATTGTTTTATAGGGAATTAGACATAAGTTTGGAAGAAATAAAGGATATATTAACTTCACCCTCATTTGATAGGGTAAATGCACTGAAGGAACATCGCCAAAAACTCCTTGCGAAAAGAGAACAAATAGATTTATTAATAGGTAACGTAGATAGGTCTATTGCAGTAACAGAGGGGAGGATTAAAATGAGTGATAAAGAAAAATTTGAAGGATTTAAGCAAAGGCTGATTGATGAAAATGAAAAAAGGTTTGGTAAAGAAGTTAGAGAAAAGTACGGAGATGAACAGATTAATAAGTCAAATAAAATGCTTAATGATATGACAGAGGAACAATACTCAGAATTTGAAAGACACAGTACACATGTTCTGGAAACACTTAAGGCTGCGATTGCAACAGGTAATCCTGCAGGTGAACTAGCACAAAAGGCTGCTGACTTGCATAGACAATGGCTTAGCTTCACTTGGAGTGACTACTCTAAGGAAGCACATGCAAATCTAGCTCAGATGTATGTAGTTGATGAAAGATTCAAGGCTTATTATGATAAAGTTGAGGATGGATTGGCAGAATTTTTAAGAGATGCAATTTTCATATACACAGGAATAAAAGAATAATATACCATTTTTTTATTACGTAAATTCTAGAAACAAGGCAAAGGTCTGATTTCGATAATCTATCTAAATCAGACCTTTCTCCTTGTCCCACCCCTTGCCTTTACTAGAAGAAGTTAATATAATAAAGAATTAGGTAGCTAAATCAAAAGGAGGGGTGTAATTGAGAGATAAGAATGAGACGATCTTTACTAAGAACTATATGGTAATGCTATTAGGATTATTTAGTTGTTTTCTATGGGGAAGCGCTTTTCCGTCTGTAAAGATAGGATATGAACTCTTTTCTGTCAATGCTTCTAATAGCTTTGAAAAAATTGTTTTTGCAGGTTATAGGTTCTTTATATCTTCCATGATGATATTCATATTTTGCTTAATAACAAGAAGAACTTTGAAAATTAATAAAGAAGATATTTCAAAGGTTGGTTTTTTAGGGTTTATACAAACTACAATACAGTATATATTTTTCTATATAGGGCTCTCTAATACAAGTGGAACAAAAGGTTCGATACTAGCTGCTACAACTACTTTTTTTAGTGTGCTATTAGCTCATTTTTTTTACAAGGAAGATAAATTAAGCATTAAACGAGTCGGTGGAGTTTTGCTAGGATTTTTAGGAGTCGCAATTGTAAATTTAAAGGGCGGTGGACTTCAAGGGGGCTTGAATTTTACTGGAGATGGTTTTATTATAATTTCTGGTTTAATTGGTGCGTTGTCAGGTATATACACGAAGAAAATCGCAAAAAACATATCGCCCTTTGCAGTATCTGGCTATCAATTATTTATTGGCTCAATACTTCTAATATTTGTAGGTATACTTGGTGGTGGAAAAAATATAGATTTCACATTTAATGGTATGATATTGCTCTTATACTTGGGCTTCATCTCTGCAGCTGCATTTACCTTATGGACAATTTTATTAAAGTATAATAGCGTAGGAAAGGTGACTATTTACAAGTTTTCTGTGCCCTTATTTGGAGTGTTTCTTTCATATTTTTTCTTAGGAGAAAGGCTTTTGGGATTAAATATTATATTAGGGATTGTATTTGTTTCATCAGGAATAATAATAATTAACAGAGAACAAAAGATTTAGGGATAAGAATGATTAGACAAGGTATATTATAGAAATCTTTATTCAAAATAGACTGTAGTATGAGTTACAGTCTATTTTATTGTGCATAGGGCATATTGGATGTGATATAATAAAATTATAGATTAGCACATAAAGAAAGGAAGATGAAAAATGCTAAGAATAGAGAAGCTCTCGAAGGCATATAGGGGTGGAAAGAAAGCTGTTGACAACTTAAGCTTAGAAATCAAAAAAGGAGACATTTACGGGTTTATTGGGCATAATGGCGCTGGCAAAACCACAACAATTAAGAGTATTACAGGAATACTTGATTTTGATGAAGGAGATATATTTATTGATGGAATGTCTATAAAAGACAAGCCTATAGAATGTAAAAAAGTAATGGCTTACATCCCGGATAATCCAGATTTGTATGAAAATATGACTGGCATACAGTATCTTAACTTCATTGCAGACATATTTGGTGTTCCTAAAGAAGTTCGCGAAAGAGATATTGATAAGTATTCTAATGCATTTGAGTTAACAAAAAACCTTGGTGATTTAGTATCATCATATTCACACGGGATGAAACAAAAGCTTGCAATAATATCTGCTCTTATTCACCAGCCAAAGCTTTTGATTTTAGATGAGCCATTTGTAGGTTTGGACCCAAAAGCATCTCATACATTAAAGGAATACATGAAAGAAATGTGCCAAGAGGGCAGTGCAATATTTTTCTCTACTCATATTTTAGAGGTTGCAGAAAAGTTATGTAATAGAATAGCAATTATTAAAGCTGGAAAGCTAATAGCCAGTGGAGAGACACATGTGGTTAAGGGAGATAGTTCTCTTGAGGAATTGTTCTTAGAGGTGACAGGAAATGAATAATGTCTTATTACTCATTAAAGCTAATATAACAAATACTCTTGGCTTAAATAGATTCTTGAAAGAACCTTCAAAATCAGAAAGAACAAAAATGATTTTTATAGGCTTAGCGATTCTATTGACCATTGTGGTTGTTTTTAGCTCTACTTTAGCTTATTTCCTTATGGTTGCAGATGTATTAGTACAATTAAATGCCTTACCTTTACTTCTAGTTGTTTCTTTTATTAATGTAAGCTTAGTATCGTTATTTATGAGTATTTATAAAGCATCTGGCTATTTATTTTCATTTAAGGATTATGATTTGCTCATGTCTTTGCCAGTAAAAACATCTGAAGTTCTTATCAGTAAATTATTGCAGCTGTATAATGCAAACTTTCTAGTCTCGATTATTATAGGATTACCTTCATTAATAGTATATGGAATCAAATCATCCAGTGAAATTACATATTACATTTTTGCCTTAATAGCAATGTTCTTTATTCCACTTATTCCCATGATTATTGGAGCAGCCTTTTCATTTGTATTAGGGAAAGTAGCTACTAGATTTAAATCAACGAATATAGTTATGATAATTGGCACTTTTGTCTTAATCATTTTATTGATGGTAGTTCCTAGTTTTATGAACAATATATCACCAGAATTTATTCAGGATATTACTGGATTAATTGATACCTTATCAAGAGCCTATTTTTCGATTACATTGTATGTAAATGCATTAGTCGATATTCATATACTATCATTTATAGGATTTGTATTGGTTGGTATGATTCCATTTGTATTTTTTGTTACAATATTTGCAAAGGGATTTAAATCAATTAACTCAAAAATGAATGAAAGATTTAAGTCATCTAGTTATAAAATGAGTTCATTAGCTGTATCATCTCCACTAAAAGCTTTGTATAGAAAAGAAATTAGCTTTTATTTTTCATCATACATATATGTGGTAAATACTGCAATAGGTGTTATAATGATGACTATATTTAGTGTAGGTATAGGCATATTTGGTGGAGAAAAAGTGGCTGAGGTTTTATCAATACCTATGTTGAGCCAATTACTTGTTCCAACATCCATAGCAGTATTGTCTATATGCATTTGTTTAACTTGTACAACTGCATCCTCCGTATCTCTTGAGGGCAACAAACTATGGATAATAAAATCCTTACCTCTAAAGACAATAGAAGTAATGAAAGGTAAAATATTAGTTAATTTAACAATTATTATTCCTGCTTTAATTTTAAATACAATGATTTTAGCAGTATCATTTAAAATGACTCCTGTTTTATATTTGCTATTATTAGGTATAACAACTCTCTATGCATTTTTAATATCCTTAATAGGAATCATAGTAAATCTGTATTTGCCAAAGCTTGAATGGAAGTCATATATGGTAGTAGTGAAACAAAGTGCTAGCGTAATTATTTCAATGTTAATAGGGGTAATATTAGTAGCCATACCTATTCTAATATATATCTTTATCAAGCCAGCAGACTTTAACTTGTATTCTTTATTTGTGATTTTAGGCTTGTTGATTACAAACTTATCATTATGGACAGTTATTAAAACTAAAGGGGTAAAGATGTTTAATAAACTTTAATTTTAAGATTAAATCTAGCACTCAATCTTTTGATTGGGTGCTTTTTACAGAGAAAAGTTTTATTATAAAAATAGTATTGATGAAATTCAACTTGTCTCTAATGGTTAATGAAAATTTTGAAGAATCATATTTTGCTAACAAACTTATTATCCTTAATGTAAAATCTCCAAGGAAAATCCTTTGCTTCTTCAGCATAATCTATTCCAACTCTTGTTGTTTCCACTATATCAAATACCTTTTTTTCACCAGAGCAAATATATAATCTATGACCTGTTAAATCTTCTCCGTTAAATTCTCTTGTTATTTCAAATGCATCACAAAGCTTTCCCGGACCACTGGTAAGACCAATTATTTGTGTTTTTTTCAACTGATTAAAAGGCTTTTTAAATCTATTTAATGATATTATATCCAAGGCTTCAATAGGCTCTAATGCTCTAATAAGAACTGCCTGAGCTATATTCTTTTCTGCAGCCACTACATTAAAACAGTTGTACATACCATATATCATATATACATATGCATGCCCTTCTTCTCCATACATTGTCTCTACTCTTGGGGTCCTTCTACCATTGTATGTATGAGCAGCCTTGTCTGCAAAGCCCATATATGCTTCAGTTTCAACTATTTTGCCTATCAATTTTTCATTATTTTTATGAAACACTAAATATTTGCCTAGTAAGTCTTTTGCAAGAATTAAAGCAGGCTTTCTATAAAAGCTTCTTTTCAGTTTTTTCATGACATTATTCCTTTCAAAATGTTTTAACCCTTCACAATCATTTATATAGGTATTATTGTTATTTTATAAAAATATTAGTCAGTAAATATGCTTAATGATATAATTGAAATCATAATCCATTTGCTAGGTTCGACTCATGGATTTTGTAAAGTTTGATAGTGGCTTCGTTCTATTATAATACATAAACCTATGAAAGGGAGGAAATGTTTTTGATTAAACTTAAAGGAATTGAAAAAATGAATGATAAACAAAGACTTGATTATTTGCTCTTAAGTCTTGAAGGACAATTAAGCTCAGAAAGTGATCCCTTAGCCAACATCTCAAATGCATCTGCATTAATATACGCAATTATAGACAGGCTTAATTGGGCAGGCTTTTATTTCATGAGAGGAGAGGACCTAATCTTAGGACCATTTCAGGGATTGCCAGCATGCAATAGGATAAAGATTAATACGGGAGTATGTGGTGCAGCAGCGTCTACTAGAAAAACTCAGCTAGTGGCAAATGTACATGATTTTTCAGGACATATAGCATGTGATTCAGCTTCAAATTCAGAGCTAGTAGTTCCTATAGTTAAAGATGACAAAGTTTATGGTGTGCTTGATTTAGATAGTCCAGAGATAGGAAGATTTACAGAGCTTGAAGCAAAATATTTTGAGAGATTTGTTGAGAAGCTTAGTCAGTATATTGATTGGGATAGGATATAGAATCATAGTAAAAAAGGGAATACAGTAGAAATATTAAGCGATTATCCTTGCACTTATATTTCTACTATATTCCCATTCATTTATTTCCTGTTAGCTTTTTCTATACTAATCTTTTTACCCTTTATCCTAAATGCCATTTTAGGAGATAATACTTCTTGAACGTATTCAAGAGGAATATCCACAAAGGTAAATTTATCAAAGATATCTATAGCACCAATTTTCTTTCCAGGAAGACTAGTTTTTGAAGCTATGGCTTCTACAATGTGTTTAGGTTGTATTCTGTCTTTATTTCCCATATTGATAAAAAGTCTTGCCATACCTTTTTCAGCGCCAGATCCCTTATAGTCAGTTTCTTCCACATCAGTGAATTCGGATTTACCATTGTCAGTTACAATTGATTTAAGTAAAGCTGCAGCTACATCAATAGTAGTCACATAGCTTTCATTATTATCTACATGAGCATCCGCAAGTATTTTTTCAATATATCTAACATATTTAGCAAGATTATTTTTATCTAAGAGATCCTTTATATCATTTGCTACATTCTTTACCTTACTCTCTTCGATATCGGATAAGGAAGGTGGACTAACAAGAGTAATCTTTGATTTTGTATATCTTTGTATATCCTTCAATCTGTAATATTCTCTTCCTGATACAAATGTGAAAGCTCTACCAGCCTTGCCAGCTCTACCAGTTCTACCTATTCTATGAACATAATACTCTTCATCATTAGGAATATCATAGTTGAAAACAGCTTCAACACTATCAACATCAATTCCACGTGCGGCTACATCAGTAGCTACTAAGATTTCAATAGATCCATTTCTAAACCTTGACATTACTCTATCACGTTGAGATTGCTTCATGTCCCCGTGCAAAGCTTCTGCCATATAGCCACTTGATTGTAGTCCAGAGGTTAATTCATCAACTCGTTTCTTAGTATTACAGAAAACAAGTGCTAGTTTAATTCCTTCTTTATCAATAATCCTTGAAAGAACATCAAGTTTTGCTGAATCTCTGATTTCTAGATAATATTGTTCAATGCTTGGTACTGTAAGCTCCTTATGAACTGCTTTAACTAAAACTGCATTCTTTTGATATTTTGATGTTAGGTCCAGGATTTCCTTAGACATTGTAGCAGAAAAAAGTACAGTCTGTCTATCAACTGGTATTTTTTCTAATATTTCATCAATATCTTCTCTAAATCCCATGTTTAGCATTTCATCTGCTTCGTCTAGTACTACCATTTTTAAATCGTTTAATTTAATGGTTTTTCTTCTCATATGGTCCATTAGTCTACCAGGGGTTCCTATGATTATCTGAGGACGTTTTTTTAGCGCAGCTATTTGGCGTTCAATTGGCTGACCACCATAAACAGGAAGAATCTTAATTCCTCTCTTATATTTAGATACATGTTTTAGTTCCTCTGATATTTGTATAGCAAGCTCTCTTGTTGGAGACAAGATTAATGCCTGTATACTTTCATTTTGGGGAGATACCATCTCGATGGCTGGAATACCAAAAGCACATGTTTTGCCTGTACCAGTTTGTGCCTGACCAATTATATCCTTTCCATCCATTATGTGAGGTATGGATTGAGACTGTATAGGAGTAGCCTCTTCAAATCCCATTTCTGCAACTGCTTTCTCTATTTCTAGAGATAAATTTAATTCCTTAAAAGATAAATTTTTCATTAATACCTTTCCTTCACTATATATTTTATTATTTAGTATAAACAAAAATAATATTTAAATAAGTAACTACTCATAAATTTGTCATATTTCCTGTTTAAACCATATTAATTATATTAGATTTCCTATATAATAGCAACTAAAATTATAATATTTGCATTTTATATTTGTATTTTAGTTATTTTCTCCTAGGATCAATTCATATATGCAGAATAGATATATGTTATAATATAGTTGTGAAAAAAGCATATATTTTTGCCCGGTCTTATTTAAGCAGGGCTAAAGTGCATAACATTACATACTGAAAAGTTTAGTTCAAAAGAAGATATAAGAAAAGTAGTATACTTAGATAGGTAAGAAAAAGCAAAAAAATTTGATTGTATGAGAATATTATTGGTGTGAAAGGAAAGAGTCCGTATTAAACACAATTAAAATATAGTTAACTTACTTAAATAAGGGTATAAATTGTGATATACTAAAAAATATTGAATTTTTTTATAGAAGGTAGAGGTGGTTGAGATGAAGTTATGCTCTATATGCAAGAAAAATATTGCTGTTATGCTAACTACAAAATTGGAAAATGGAAAAACCGAGATTACTGGAGTATGTATGGAATGTGCAAAAAAACTAGGTCTTCCTGTTATTGATCAACTTATGCAACAGATGAACATGAAGCCTGAAGATTTGGAAAACATAACTAATCAAATGAATAATGTTTTTCAGGATGAAGATATAGAAAAGTTGGATTTAGAAAAGCCACTTATGAGTTTTTTTAGCGACATGGAATCAAACGAAGATGGAGAGCATGAACCTAGATCTAGAGACATGAATTCAGATATTAAAGAAAAAGAATCTAACATAAAGGATGAAAAAAAGTCTCGTAGAAAGAAAAAGAAATATCTAGACACTTATGGGACAAATCTTATAAACAAGGCAATAAATAAAAAGGTAGATACAATTATTGGACGAAATCAAGAAATTGATAGGGTAATTCAAATATTAAACAGACGAACAAAAAACAATCCTGTACTCATTGGCGAACCTGGAGTAGGTAAGACAGCAATAGCTGAAGGATTGGCTGTAAGGATAGTTGAAAAAAAAGTTCCTGCAAAGTTGTATGATTCAGAAGTGTATTTATTAGATTTAACAGCTATCGTAGCAGGTACTCAATTTAGAGGCCAATTCGAAGGGCGAATGAAGGCCATAATAGATGAGGCAAAGGAGCTTGGAAATATAATATTAGTAATAGATGAAGTCCATAATATTATGGGTGCAGGAGAGGTTCACGGTGGAGTGATGAATGCGGCAAATATTCTTAAGCCATCACTTGCTAAAGGTGAAATACAAGTCATAGGTACTACAACCTTAGAAGAATACAGGAAGCATATAGAAAAGGATTCTGCATTGGAGAGAAGGTTTCAGCCTGTATTAGTAGAGGAACCTACTGTTGAAGAAACTATAGAGATATTAAAAGGCATTAAAAAATATTATGAAGAATATCATAAGGTTCAGATGTCTGATGAAGTAATAGAAACAGCTGCACGACTTTCAGAAAGATATATTGCGGATAGATTCTTACCTGATAAAGCAATTGATGTTATTGATGAAGCAGGCTCAAGGGTGAACTTAAAAAATCAAGGTTTTATAGAATTAGAAGCATTAAGAGAAGAACTAAAGAAAATACAGGATTTAAAAGAGTCAGCAGCATTTTCAGATAACTATGAGAAGGCAGCAGAATATAAGATGGAAGAATACGAAATAGAGGACAAGATAAGAAAACTAGAAAGCACATGTTCTGAAATTGAAGTCACTACTGATGATGTGGCTTATGTAATAGAGTCATGGACTAAGATTCCTGTTCAAAGAATCACAAAAGAAGAGGCTACTAAGCTATTAAATCTTGAAGAGATTCTACACAAAAGAGTGATTGGTCAACATGAAGCTATAGAGAGTCTATCTAAAGCTATTAGGAGAAATCGCTCTGGCTTTAGGAGAAAGAAGAAACCAGCATCCTTCATATTTGTTGGCCCTACAGGTGTCGGTAAAACTGAGTTAGCCAAAGCAATTGCATGTGAGCTATTTGGAAGCGAAGAAGCCATGATACGTGTGGATATGTCTGAATTTATGGAAAAGCATACAGTGTCTAAGCTCATAGGTGCTCCTCCTGGATATGTAGGTTATGATGAAGGTGGACAGCTAACAGAAAAGGTTAGAAGAAGGCCATATTCTGTTATTTTACTTGATGAAATCGAAAAAGCTCATCCAGATGTATTTAATATGCTTCTTCAGATACTGGATGACGGAAGGCTTACGGATAGTCAGGGCAGAATTGTTTTTTTTGAAAATACTGTTATAATAATGACTTCAAATGCTGGAACTAGTTTTAATACAAATACTTATGGCTTTGCTAGGGAAGGATATATAGCAATAGAAAGCAGAGCAAAGGATGCATTAAAGCAAACATTTAGACCAGAATTCCTTAATAGAGTGGACGAAACCATTGTATTCAATCATTTATCCACAGAAGAACTTCGTCAAATTGTTGACCTGATGCTTAAGGAAGTTGTAGAAGATGTAACTGAAAAAGAGATGAAAATTATAGTCTCCGATAAAGCAAAAGACTTTTTGGTAGAAAAAGGTTATGATAAGAAATATGGAGCTAGACCTTTAAGAAGAGCCATTCAAAAATATATTGAAGATGAAATAGCAGAATTATACTTGAAAGATGAGTTCACAAGTGGATATACTATCAATATAGACGTAGAGGATGGAAACATAACAGTTAAATAGGCTGCTGAAAACTTCAGCAGCTTAATTTTGCACAAAGGATATTTTTATTGAAATAGTAAATATTTTATTGATAAATTCGAAAAAATACAGTAATAAAGACAAAGGAGAAATGAATGTATATGAGAGAATATAGCATATTTGACATATTAGGTCCCATTATGATTGGACCCTCTAGTTCTCATACAGCAGGTGCTGCTAGAATCGGTAAAGTTGCAAGATATATCTCAGGTAAAAACTTTAACACAGTTACATTTTATCTTCATGGATCCTTTGCTAAAACCTACAAGGGACATGGAACTGACAAGGCTTTAGTAGCTGGAATCCTTGGAATGGAACCCTTTGATGAAAACCTAAAATATTCCTTAAGAATAGCTGAAGAGAAGGGTATAAAGATTTCATTTTTAGAAGCAGATTTAGGAATACAGCATGAAAATACAGTAAAGGTTGTTTTTATCAATGATGATGGTTCAAAAACTGAGGTAACAGGTTCATCAATTGGCGGTGGGAATATATTGATTACTGAAGTGGATGGTTACAAAGTTAAACTAACTGGAGACCACCCAACCTTAATAGTTGTACAGAATGATAAAAAGGGAATTATTAGCAAGGTTACTTCAGTATTATCGCAAAACGATATAAATATAGGAATAATGAAAGTAAGAAGAAAGAAAAAAGGCGTAGAGGCCTACATGATTATCGAAACTGATGACGAAATCACCAAAGAAATAATAGAACAGTTAGTAAATACAGAAAATGTTCTGGAAATAAAAGTTATTAATCCAGTAAAGACGAGGTGATAAATTGTTTAATCATGGTTATGAACTATTAAAATTAACGGATGAATATAATTCTAAAATATCTGAAATTGCAATAAAAAGAGAATGTGAGCTTTCAGGATTAACAGAATCAGACTTAAGGAAAAGAATGAAAGATGTTTTAGATGTAATGAAAAATTCTGCTAGTCAAAGCCTTGAAGAAGAGGTTAAATCCGTAGGTGGAATTATTGGTGGAGATGCAAAAAGAATTGAGAGCTATAGGAAGAAAGGAAAAACAATCTGCGGAGAAGTAATAAACAAGGCTATGGCAAGGGCATTTTCAACATCCGAGGTAAATGCTGCAATGGGAAGAATATGTGCTTCACCAACTGCTGGTTCTTCAGGGATTATTCCTGCTGCAATAATCACAGTTGCAGAGGAACTTGGCTTAGAAGAGGATGACATGATAGATGCTATGTTTACTTCAGCTGGAGTAGGCACTATAATAGCTTCAAATGCAACGGTATCAGGTGCAGAAGGAGGCTGTCAAGCAGAGTGTGGTTCAGCAGCAGCAATGGCAGCAGCTGCCATAGTAGAAATGGCTGGTGGAACTCCAGAAATGTCTCTTCATGCTGCTGCAACAGCAATAAAAAATATATTAGGCTTAATATGTGACCCAATAGCTGGTCTAGTAGAAGCTCCATGTGCAAAACGAAATGCTTCTGGAGTTGCAAATGCAATGATATCAGCTGATTTAGCACTAGCTGGGGTTAAGAGCATAGTTCCATTTGATGAGGTTGTAGATGCAATGTATAGAGTAGGGAAGTCGCTTCCTATGGAGCTGAGAGAAACTGCCTTGGGAGGACTAGCTACTACTGAGACAGGAAAAGTGATAAATAGAAGGATTTTCGGAGAGTAAATGGAATGCAATAGAAATATAAGCTCACGGATTTTATATCTGCATTTGCTAAGAATTGTAATCGTATCTTGCAAATGTTCGCTAAATATTTCTATTGCATTCTTGGGATAAATAAATGTTAAGGAATGATATAAATGACAAAGAGTAAAAAAGATACAAAGATTGTTGTAGGTATGTCTGGAGGAGTAGATTCTTCGGTGACAGCATATCTCTTAAAGGAACAAGGATATGATGTTATAGGTATATTCATGAAGAACTGGGATGAGAAAGACGAATCAGGATTATGTACTGCAGAAGAGGATTATGAAGATGTTAGAAGAGTATCTGCTCAGTTAGATATACCTTACTATACAGTTAACTTTACAAAAGAGTATTGGGATAGAGTTTTTTCTTACTTTCTTGATGAATACAAAAAAGGAAGGACACCAAACCCTGATGTGATTTGCAATAAGGAGATAAAATTCAAGGCTTTTTTGGACCATGCACTAAGCCTAGGAGCAGATTATATTGCAACAGGTCACTATGCTAGAGTTGATTATACAGATGGAGAATACAAGCTATTAAGAGGTTTGGACAATAACAAGGATCAAACCTATTTCCTATGTGCTTTAGGGCAACATCAGCTTTCTAAGAGCATGTTTCCTATTGGTAACTTAAATAAATCTGAGGTTAGAGCTATAGCAGAGCGAGAAGGTCTTGTTACAGCAGGTAAAAAGGATAGCACTGGAATATGCTTTATAGGGGAAAGAGATTTTGATAAATTCTTAGATAATTATCTACCGGCTCAGTCAGGAGATATGATGACACTTGATGGCAAAGTCATTGGTAAACATACAGGATTAATGCATTACACTTTAGGTCAAAGAAAAGGCTTAGGAATCGGGGGAATCGGCACGGGTGAACCTTGGTTTGTTGTAGATAAAGACCTAAAGAAAAATATTTTATATGTAGTACAAGGTGAAAAGCATCCTATGCTTTATTCAAATGGACTCATGGCAAGTGATTTGAGCTGGGTAAGTGATAAACCAAATGAAAAAAGCTTTGAATGTACAGCAAAGTTTAGATATAGACAACCTGATAATGAAGTAAGTGTTCATTTAACAGAGGATAATAAATGCAAGGTATTATTCAAAAAGCCACAGAAAGCAATAACCCCAGGCCAAGCGGTGGTATTCTATAAGGAAGAAGAATGCTTGGGCGGAGGAATGATAGATAGTATAATTAGAAAAGAGAATTAGGAATTAAGAATTAAGGAATAGAGTTAAAATTTGTGACTAAAAATTGAGTGTTATGTAAGAATGATCAAGATGGTTAAGCAATAGTTCAGCGATTATTCAATTATTGCATAACTGTAATTCAACTAATGTTAATCATGATTAAAAAAAAAATAATCATTAGTTATTAATCATTAATTATTAATTATTAATTACATAATAAGGGGTGTATAATATGAGCAGAGTGTTAGAGAATATTGAACCAAAGGCAGTTTTTAATTTCTTTGAGGATATGACACAAATACCAAGATGTTCAGGTAATGAAAAAGCCATAAGTGATTATCTAGTAGACTTTGCAAAAAAACGAAAGCTAGAAGTAATACAGGATAAAGCCTTAAATGTCATAATAAAAAAACCTGGAACAAAAGGATATGAAAATGCGCCGACAGTAATACTACAAGGTCACATGGATATGGTTTGTGAAAAAAACAAGGACACAAATCATGATTTTTCTACTGAGCCATTAAAGCTTAGAGTAGAAAACGACATGGTTATGGCAACAGGAACCACATTAGGGGCAGACAATGGAATAGCAGTTGCTTATGCCTTAGCAATATTAGACTCTGATGAAATCTCTCATCCTCCACTAGAAGTTCTTATAACTACTGATGAAGAAACTGGAATGGAAGGAGCAAATAATTTAGACTCAAACAATTTAAAGGGAAAAATACTAATAAATATTGACTCTGAAGAGGAAGGGACTTTATTAGTTAGCTGTGCAGGGGGTATTAGAAATATTATTAGTCTACCTATAGAATGGAATAGATGCCCAGATGGCTATATAGCATTTGATTTAAGAGTCAGAGGATTAAAGGGCGGACATTCAGGAATGGAAATAAATAAAGAAAGAGGAAATTCTAACATTATGTTAGGAAGAATACTTAAGGGTATATCAGATAATATTGATATTTATCTAGCTGAAATCAGTGGTGGAGCAAAGATGAATGCCATACCTAGAGAAAGTGATGCTGTTATATTAGTAGATCCTAAAGACAAGTACAAAGTAGTGGAAGAGATTAGTGAATGGAATAAGGTTATTGGAAATGAGCTAAAAACAGCAGATCCAGATGTGAGAATAGAACTAGAATTATCAAATACTACATTTGATAAAGTATTTTCGAAAGTTACAATGGAGAAAGTATTAGCTGGATTAGCTTTAATCCCTAATGGAGTTCAAACTATGAGTGTTGAAATAGAAGGATTAGTGCAGAGCTCTACAAACTTAGGAGTATTAATTACAAATGAAAAGGAAGTATTGCTGGAGTGTGCCATAAGAAGTTCAGTAAGTACATTAAAGTTTGATATTGTTA
This sequence comes from Tissierellales bacterium, assembly GCA_041655135.1. Classification (GTDB taxonomy): domain Bacteria; phylum Bacillota; class Clostridia; order Tissierellales; family Proteiniboraceae; genus Proteiniborus. The sequence continues at coordinate 14,975 of JBBAFY010000004.1, read as the reverse complement.
AGAAAATGGAAGCATTAGCTAACTTAATAGGTGCTAGTTCATCAAATGAGGGAGACTATCCTGCTTGGGAATATAGAAAGGACTCATATATTAGAGAAGTATTTGTAAATACATACAAGAGGGTCTATGGAGAAGAACCAATAATAACAGCTATACATGCGGGTCTTGAATGTGGCCTTTTCGATGAGAAACTTGATAATGTGGATATGATTTCTCTTGGACCAAATATGTACGACGTACATACTCCAAATGAACGTGTAAGCATTTCTTCCACAAATAGAGTATGGGAATATCTTGTAGAGTCACTTAAATCTATTAAGTAATCTAAAAAGTTATTAATTTTTTATTTTAACTATATACTAATTTTAGGGAATGATATATTATATAAAATATAGGTACTCACTTGAGTATGAAATTAATAATAAAGGAGAATGAGGATATGACAGATAATAAAAAAAATGATGGATGTTGCTGTGGAAATGAACACGAACACGATCATGAAGGCTGTGGTTGTGGTCATGATCATGAAGAAATGGAAATAATGACTCTAAGTCTAGATGATGGCACTGATATGGAATGCCAAGTTCTTGGAGTGTTTAGTGTTGAAGACCAAGAATACATAGCTCTACTTCCTGTAGATGAAGATAATGTTTTACTATATAAATATAGTGAAGCTGAAGAAGGGGTAGAATTAGAAAATATTGAAGATGATAATGAGTATGAACTTGTTGTAGAAGCTTTTTATGAATTGTTTGGTGACGACGAAGACGACCACGATGACGATGAAGAGGATGACGAAGAATAATTTAAGCTAGGAAATAAGTACTTCGGGGTGTTTGCCGGGGTACTTATATTTTTAAGGAGGTGGAAATATGAAAAAGAAATTAGAATTTGCACAAAAGCTCATAGACTTCATTTACGAAAGTCCAAGTAACTTTCATGTTGTTAAAAATGTGGAAAGCATGCTAGATAAGAAAGGATTTAAAAAGCTATGCATTAGAGAAAGATGGAATATAGAAAAGGGTGGAAGATATTACATCGAGAAGAATGGAACAGCATTAATAGGCTTTGTAGTTGGAAATGGAGAAATAGAGGAAGAAGGCTACAGAATAATAGGCGCTCATACAGATGCTCCAACCTTCAGAATAAAACCTATGCCAGAAATGATAGTAGAAAACAATTACTTAAAGCTCAATATCGAAACATATGGTGGCCCAATTTTATCGACTTGGTTAGATAGACCGCTTGGCCTAGCTGGACGTGTTAGCTTAAAATCAGAAAACCCATTATATCCAGAGACAAAACTACTGAATATCAGTAGACCTATTCTTGTAATCCCAAACCTAGCTATACATATGAACAGGAATGTAAATGAGGGAGTAGAACTAAATAAGCAAAAAGATATGCTACCTCTATTATCCCTGATTGACAAGGAATTTACTAAAGAAAATTATTTAGTTAAGCTCATAGCAGAAGAACTAGAAATAGATGCTAGCCAAATAATAGATTTTGATTTGTTCTTATATGAGTTTGAAAAGGGTAGTATCATAGGACTTAATAATGAATTAATCTCATGTGGAAGATTAGATGATTTAGCTATGGTACACGCAGGAATAGAAGCTTTGCTAGACTGTGATGATTCTAAATCCACTAAAATAATGGTATGCTTTGATAATGAAGAAATTGGAAGCAGTACTAAGCAAGGAGCAGATTCTCCTATGCTTAAAACTGTACTTGAAAGAATAGTATATGGCCTAGGAAAGGATAAAGAAGACTTTTTTAGAGCATTATATAGTTCGTTTATTATTTCATCGGATATGGCTCATGCAATACATCCGAACCATCCAGATAAGCATGATCCTACAAATAGACCTATGATAAATAAAGGACCTGTAATAAAGATAAATGCAAATCAGTCTTATACAACAGACAGCGATTCAAGCGCAGTATATGAGATGATCTGTGAAAGAGCTGGAGTCCCAGTTCAAAAGTTTGTCAATAGATCTGATTTAAGAGGAGGCTCTACTATAGGCCCTATATCTTCCACACATCTTGATATTCGTTCAATAGATATAGGGAATCCAATGCTTTCAATGCATTCTATCAGAGAATTAGGTGGAGTACTAGATCATTACTATATTAGGAAATCCTTTGATGAATTTTTCAAAATATAAAATATAGGTTTTAATATTAGATTTTAAGATCCCTTCACTTAACATAAGGTGGCCTCTATTTGTGTCACATAATTATAGTGAAGGGTCTGTTATTATCATTCCTATATAGGAAGGTGACATTATGGATACTGTTACAAAAATAGAACAGCAAAAAAAGAACATTCATAGATACTCAGTTTTTTTAAACGAGGAATATTCTTTTTCAGTTAGTGAAGACACCCTAGTTAAACTAGGACTAAGAAAAGGAATGGTAATTGATAAAGAACAATTGGCCTATATTTTAGAGCAGGAAGAAATAAACTCCTGTAAGGCCTTTGGACTAAAGCTTCTAACCCATAGGGCAAGAAACGAACATGAAATTAAAGATAAGATGTTTAAGAAAGGTTTTGATGAAGAAACTATTATAGAAGCCATTGAATATTTAAAGGAACAAAACTACATCAATGATGAAGAATATGCAAAAAGCTATATAAGAGACAAAGTGAATTTAAAAAAATTAGGCTATGCTAGGATAAAAAATGAGCTTTTTCAAAAGCGTATAGATGGTAGTATCATTGAAGAGACATTAAATGAGCTTATAGATAAGGAAGATGAATATGAAAGGGCTTTAGAATTAGCAGAGAAGAAAATGAAATCTTCTTATAAGAATGATGATACTCAAGCAGCCTATAGAAAACTGGGTGGATTCTTGCAGAGAAAAGGATACTCTATGGACATTGTTTTTAAAGTGCTTAACAAGGTATTAAAGCAATAATTAATTATTGCTTTAATTTACGAATATCTGAATAAAAATGTGAATAAGCTAATATATTTTACTAAAGATAAAAACTGGGGGGAAGTGGATATGAAGTTAGTAACAGGTATTGCTTCTATATTACTTATATTAGGTGCAATAAATTGGGGACTGGTTGGCTTATTCAACTTGGATTTAGTAGAGACTTTATTCAGAAGAAGAGATTCAATGGGAGCAAGGATATTTTACTTACTCATTGGATTGGCAGGAATATATACAATTATATATCTATTTTTTTAACCCAAGCTTGCTTGGGTTTTACTTTGTCCTTTATTTCTGTTAGTATTATAATGTACTTAAGTTGGTTATACTCAATACTAAAATAAAGGAGAGTTTTTGATGAAAGAAAATAAAGTGCTAGCAATAGTTAATGGCAGAGAAATTACAGAAAATGAGGTAGAAGCTTTCCTACAAAGTCTTGCTCCACAAGTGGCAGCTCAATTTGGCGATGTAGAAGGAAGAAAGAAGCTATTACAAGAGCTTGTAAATCAAGAATTATTTTACTATGATGCTATTGATAATAATTTAGATAAAGAAGAGGATTTTGTAGCTGAGCTTGAACGCGTTAAAGTTAATCTGCTAAAACAGTATGCAGTTTCTAAAATACTAAATAATGTAACTGTTACTGAAGAAGAAATTATAGATTATTATGAAAAATTCAAGGATACATTTATGAACCCTGAAAGTGTTAAAGCTAGTCATATTTTAGTGGATGATGAAGATACAGCTTTAAATATAATAAAAGAAATTGAAGCAGGTCTTACTTTTGAAGAGGCTGCAAAAAAGTATTCTAAGTGTCCATCAAATGCAAAAGGTGGAGATCTTGGATTCTTTACTAAAGGCAAAATGGTTCCCGAATTTGAGAATGCTGCATTCGGAATGAGTAAGGATGAAATTAGCGGTCCTGTCAAATCACAATTTGGTTATCATATAATTTTAGTAACAGATAAAAAAGAGGAGTCTAAAAGCACATTAGATGAAGTTAGAGGGGAACTAGAAAGACAAATCCTTATAGTAAAGCAAAATTCTGATTATAGCAATAAAGTTACTGAGTTATCAAGTAAATATGAGGTAAAAATTCAATAGAAAGTGAATAATGAGGAGTTCCAAAGCCATTTTAGTGGTTTAGGAGTTCCTCCTGATTTTTATAGGAGGAATTTTTATGGAAGAAAGAAACTATTATAGAGTATATTCAGATTATCTAAAGGAGAGATATGGAGTAAAGGTATATAAATTGCCTGTAAACCTCCCACTTACTTGCCCGAACAGAGACGGCTGCGTAGGTCACGGTGGATGTATTTTCTGTGGGGAAGAGGGAGCAGGATATGAGAACCTCTCTAATACTATATCTGTGCGTGACCAACTCTTGCAAAATAAGGAGTACATAAGAAAAAAATATAAGGCAGAAAAGTTCATAGCTTACTTTCAGAATTTCTCTAATACTTATATGGGCTTTGAGGCTTTTAAGAAGTATATAAAAGATGCAATTTTAGAGGATATTGTAGAGATAAGTATTTCTACAAGACCAGATTGTATATCAGACTCATATTTGGAGTTTTTATCTACAGTAAGACAGGAAAATGATGTCAATATTAGCTTTGAGCTTGGATTACAGACTGTTAATTACCATTCCTTAAAAATGATTAATAGAGGACATTCTTTAGCAGAATTCATTGATAGTATATTAAGAATAAAACCTTATGGCTTTGATGTATGTGTTCATCTTATATTAGATTTGCCTTGGGACAAATTAGAAGATGCCATAGAGTGTGCAAAAATAATGTCCGCATTATCAGTAGAACAGATCAAGCTACATTCCTTATATATAGTTGAAAATACAGTGCTAGAAAAAATGTATAAGAATGGAGAAATCATTTTACTTTCAAAGGAAGAATATATTGTGAGAGCAGTAGCATTTCTTGAGCATTTACATCCTGATATAGTTATTCAAAGGGTTATAGGAAGGGCACCAGAAGAAAACACTCTTTGTGTAAATTGGAATACTAGTTGGTGGAAGATAAGAGATGAAATTTTAGAAAGAATGGAAGAGATGAAAACCTATCAAGGTAAAAAGTGTGACTATCTCAATGGTAAGGCTCTTAGAAAGTTCATGAAATAGAGAAAAGCCACTGATTTTTGTCACTGTGAAGTTAAGTTGATAAATTTCGTGTTATATCCAAAAAGCAATGGAGGAATATCTAGTTATGAGAAGAAGAAAAAAACCAGGTGCCAAAGACCAACTATTGAAATTGGATCAAATGTTAATTAAAAATCCAGAAGAATATAAAGGAAAATGGAGTGATATTTCTAGCCATAAAAAAATACATGTTGAACTAGGAACTGGCCGGGGTCAATTTATTAACACACTTGCTGAAAAGTATAATGACATATTCTTTATAGGGATAGAAATAAAAGAGGAAATCCTATTAGATGCAGTAAAGAAATCTCTGGATAAGGGTTTATACAACATAAAATATTTATGGAATGATATTAATGATATTGACTCTGTTTTTGATGAAAACGAGCTACAAAGGCTCTACATTAACTTTTGTGATCCTTGGCCTAAAAAAAGACATAGCAAAAGAAGACTATCACATAGAGATTTTTTAAATAAATATAGGAAAATATTAGCTCAAAATGGGGAGATACATTTTAAGACTGATGGAGAAGAACTATTTGAGTTTTCCCTAAATGAAATGCTGGAGGCTGAATATAATGTGAGAGATGTATCACTAAATCTGTATAGAGAAGAAAATGTGGATACAGTAAAAACTGAATACGAGGAAAAGTTTACGAATTTAGGTAAAAAGATATATAGGCTAGTAGCACAGAATAATAAATAGGCAGAAAAAATTCTGCCTATTAAGAGTGTACTATTTCATTGAAGGAGTGAAAGTAGCACAATCTGTTTCATCAGTTGAGCTAGCATTTCTTGGTTGTATTTCTATACTTGCAGCAGTACAATTATCTCCATCTGCGTAGTAGTAGCAAGTATTAACTACACATTTAACACCAGAAATATTTCTATCTGTTTTTTCAATACGCATAATACATACCTCCTTATATTAGTATCACTTCAATCATTATTGTGTGAAAAAGCAAAGAAAATATTCACTCTATTGAATAAATTTAATAAAATAGTTGAAAAATAAGCAAAAGATATGTATTATATCTATTATGGGGAGTTAACTCAGCTGGTAGAGTATCACCTTGACATGGTGGAAGTCGTAGGTTCGAGTCCTATACTCCCCACCAAATAAACAGGATATAGACAGACATTCTGCACTCCATAGCGAGTGCATTTGTTGTCTTTCGATAAAAATAATGAGGTGAAAACAAATGAAGCTACCTTTAGCTTTTATAGAGAAAATGAAGAATCTTTTAGGAGATGAATATAATGAATTTATCTCAACATTTAATGGTGAACACTATAAAGGCATTAGAATAAACACATTAAAAATATCTGTAGAAGATTATTTAAAGATTACACCCTTAAAGCTTAAGTCAGTACCTTGGGCTAAAGAGGGCTTTTACTATAGGGATGATGAACAGGATAGACCAGGGAAGCACCCTCATTATCACTGTGGACTACATTATATACAAGAACCTAGCGCCATGATACCAGTAGAAGTGTTAAATCCAAAGCCTGGAGATAGAGTATTAGATATTAGTGCAGCACCAGGAGGGAAATCAACTCAAATAGCTGCTAAAATTCAAGGTGAGGGAGTTATTGTAGCAAATGACATAAGTCCAAAGCGTACAAGGGCATTAGTTAAAAACATAGAGATTTTTGGAATTAAAAATGCAATAGTTACAAATGAAGAACCTAAAAAGCTTGCACAAAAGTTTGTAGAATACTTTGACAAAGTATTAGTAGACGCACCATGTTCTGGTGAAGGAATGTTTAGAAGAGACCTTAAAGCAAGTAAAAGTTGGAGTGAACTTTCTTCTCAGGAATACAGTAATATACAAAAGGATATATTACAGTGGATACCTATATTATTAAGACCAGGTGGAAGACTTGTATATTCAACATGTACCTTTTCACCAGAGGAAAACGAAGGAACAATAGATTGGTTTTTAAGAGAGTTCCCTGAATTTGAAGTTGAGGCTATAGAGTATATAGAGGGATTAGATAGAGGTAGGCCTGAATGGATAGGTGCAAATAGTGATTTAGTAAAGACAGGAAGAGCATGGCCTCACAAGGTAAAGGGTGATGGACATTTTGTATCGGTATTAAAGAAAAAAGACATTTCCTCTGTTAGATCATTCAAGCCATTTACATTTAATAATAAGGGAATAGAAGAGTTTATAAAATTTGAAGAGGAAAACCTAAAAATTAATTTTAGAGATAGGTTACATAGAGTAGGGAATAGATTATATGTCATTCCATATGATATACCTGAGCTTACAGGTATTAATGTAGTAAACACTGGACTACACATAGGAGAGTTATTAAAAAATAGATTTGAGCCTAGTCAGGCTCTAGCAATGGCTTTAAGAAAAGAGGAAGTTGTTAGTTATGTGGATGTTTCAAGTGAGAGCATTGAAGCAATCAAATATCTAAAAGGAGAAACACTTCTATTGGAGGGAGAAAAAGGCTGGAAACTAGTATGTATAGATGGATATCCAGTGGGCTGGGGTAAACAAATTCAAGGCAGCCTAAAAAACTACTATAAAAGTCAATGGAGAATGATGTAAAGACTACTTGTGAGGAGTGATTCTATGCAGAAAAATGAAAGATTAGATAAGATTCTTTCAAATTTAGGATATGGAAGTCGAAAGGATATAAAGAGTCTAGCTAAATCTGGTAGCATAGAAGTTAATGGAAGGATAGTCAAGGATAGTTCAGTTAAGATAGAACCATATGCTTCAGTTATAAAGATTGAAGGGGAAGTAGTAGAGTATCGTGAATTCATTTATTTAATGATGAATAAGCCACAAGGAGTTATCTCTTCCACAGATGATTTTAGGGATAAAACTGTAATTGACTTAATATCTGATGAATATAAGGCATTTAAACCTTTTCCCGTTGGAAGACTAGATAAGGATACAGAAGGACTAATGGTTCTTACTAATGATGGACAGTTATCTCATCGCGTACTATCTCCTAAAAAGCATGTTGAAAAGCTATATTATGCAGAGGTAGAGGGAATAGTCACAGAGGAAGATAATCAGGCCTTTGTTGATGGAGTAATACTGGATGATGGATATAAGACATTACCAGCTAAACTGGAAATCCTGTCTTCAGGAGAGCTTTCCAAAATATTTTTAAGGATTAAAGAGGGTAAATTTCATCAAGTAAAAAGAATGTTCTTATCAGTTGGGAAAAAAGTTGTTTATTTGAAGAGAATGGCAATAGGTGGTTTAAAATTAGATGAAAGCTTAGCAATTGGAGAGTATAGAGAGTTGACTAAAGAAGAAATAATACTGATTGAAAAAAAAGATTAAGAGAGTATTTTATTTTACCATAGAAGATTTGTAGTTTTATGTTATAATAGAAGGAGCGAATACAAGATTAGATAGGGTGTTAGTATTGAAACAATTTAAGAGACAGAGTATTTTTGACAGATTTTTTGAACATAGGGATTCTTTGATTATCCAATATAAGAATGGAGACATATCAAAAAGAGAGTTTTTAGAAGGTAACTTTGACTTTGTACAGAAAATTAAGCTTAAGCCCTTTTCAAAGGTAGATAGCTTTGAAAAGGGAATTTACAATTATCAGTATAATAATGTACTTGCAAAATATTATAATATGCTTTCGGCTGATATTAAAGATGATACGAACTTTTCAAAGCAATATAAATCATGTAGGTATAAGGCAAACTACTATTATAATGAGAAGGATAAGGCTACTCTCCAATTACTGAGATTTTTAGAATTCAAAAATATTGAAGCCTATTTTATCAAGGTAGAATCTGAATACTTAAATGATAAACTATATGAGATTGTACTCATGGATTACGAGTATGCAATATTTCATTCTAAAAGCAATTGGCTTTTAAAAATCTTGAGAGAAGAAGGGATATTTTACGAAAAGAAAAAAACTTCTCTTATAGACGGCTATATTAATGAGAAATATTAAAACTTTTAATTCACTAGCAAAATGGATAGGAGTTTTTAAAGTCTGTTGTTTAATCTATAGTTTATTTAGAAAAAATATCTAGGACAAAAAGAAAAACTACAATCTTAGCAGATTATTATATATCAACTAAGGTTGTAGTTTTTATATTAACTTGTTTTATTTTGCTAGTATCCTTATTAACTCTTCTAAACCAGTACCTAATTTAATTTTAAATTCACCAGATTTAAGTTTGGTGTCCAGCTTTAGTTCTTGAGATTTTATTAAGAAATCCATTTTACTATCTATGAGCCCCTTATCAAGCAAAATATTTGCAATAGCTGGAGGGAAGGAACCACTAGGAATTTTAAAGGTGACTATTTCCTCTATATTTGGTTTTAAATCTGTATTTTCATCATTATCATCGTCATTATCGTTGGAACTTTCATCATCATTATCTACTTTTTCATCATCATTACTAGGATTATTAGCATCATTTTCATCAAAAACATTTTTTTCTTCTTCAATATCCTTATCATTATCTTTTTCATTTGAGACTATATCAGTTATTGGAGCTTTATTATGGTCTTCATTAGGCTTGTCCATATCCTTAGCAAACAATATATCAAGTCTCCATCCTATGACAGCAACAACACCCACTATTATAATTAATATTAACATGTAATCAGTAGCATCATATAAGAAGTCTTTTACCTTTTCTACGAAGTTTTTCATATATATACCCCCACTATTAAGTACTATTTAAATAATAACACAGATTGCATATAGTTTTCAACAATCTTAGAAACCAATATTTGAGAAACAAATTCAAAATAATAGACTGTTTCATTTTTTTTAGTAGTTAGTTATAATGGAATTGCTAATAATATTTAGGTATTATTCTTTTGTATGAAACACAGAATAAAGGAGAGTTAATAGTGAAGGAAATATTTGTTGATAAAAATGAACATGATCAAAGATTAGATAGATTCTTAAAGAAATATTTGCCTGATGCGTCTTTGGGCTTTATTTACAAAATGCTACGAAAAAAGAACATTAAGCTTAATGGCAGTAAAGCAGTCCCAGAGGACGTGATTAAAGAAGGAGATAAAATCCAGCTTTTTTTGTCAGATGAAACAATTGAAAAATTTGCTACCAAGCCTAAAAGAGTCAGTAAAGGAAATTCATTGAATATTATTTATGAGGATAATAATATAGTCCTAATAAACAAACCAAAGGGCATGCTTTCACATGGAACAGGAAAAGAGCACGAAAATAATGTTGTGGACAATTTGATTAGTTACCTTTATGAAAAAAAGGAATTTGTTCCACGACTGGAAAAAACATTCACTCCATCAGTGTGTAATCGACTTGACAGAAATACTAGTGGACTAATTATTGGAGCTAAGAATTTTACCTCGCTAAAATCTATAAATGAGGCCATTAGGGAAGGTAATATTAAAAAGTATTATAAAGCCCTAGTGAAAGGAAAAATAGATAAAGAAATGGAGCTAAAAGGATTTCTTGTAAAAGATGAGGATGAAAATATGGTACGTGTCTCTAGTCAAAACCTAGAAGGCTCAAAGGAAATAAATACAATAGTTAAACCAATAGATACTAATGGAAGATATAGCCTTATAGAGATCGATTTGATTACAGGTAGAACACACCAAATTAGGGCTCATTTAGCTTCTGTAGGTCATCCGGTAGTAGGAGATTTAAAGTATGGAGATATTGAAATTAATAAAATTTTTAAAAGCAAGTTTGACTTAACAAACCAATACTTACATGCATATAAAATTCTTTTTGATGGCTTTTCAGGTGAATTGGCTTATCTTAATAAAAAAGAATTTATGGCAGAGCTTGATTCTCAGCTTGTCAACATTGATGAGAAGTTGTTTAAAAATCTTTAAGATTGCATATCCTAACTAAGAGAATAATAAGGAGGATGATAATTTTGAAGATTAAAGAGATAATGTCTACAAATGTTAAAACAATCAGTGAAAATTGTAGCTTACAAGAAGCTGCAGAACATATGAAAAGCTTAGATGTAGGATCAATTCCAGTATGCAATAACTCAAAGAAGCTTGTAGGAATGGTTACAGATAGAGATATGGTAATCAGGGGAGTGAAATCAGGAAGTGATACCAACACTCCTGTAAGCCAAGTAATGTCAAAAAATCCAGTTTCAATAGCACCAGATTTAGGCATTCATGAAGCAGCTAGAATCATGGCTAAGAACCAAATCAGAAGACTGCCTGTAGTTGAGAACAACGAAGTAGTAGGTATAGTATCTATAGGAGATTTAGCAGTAAGAGATATTTATGTAAATGAAGCTGGAGATGCATTATCAAGTATTTCTGAATCAAATAATAAAATTATGTAAGATAAGTTCCTGCTTAGCAGGAACTTATTTTTTATCATATACTTGAAGATTATGGAATGAATGATATACAATAGATGAAGGAAGAAATAAAAAACAAGGGGAGGGTCTTTTTTTGAGTGCTGAAATGATTAAAGTAATGGTTGAAGGCTATGGAGAGATTAATGTGGAAAAATACATGAAATTAGCGGATTTAGCAATCAAGGTTTTTGGGAACGAGTATAGCAAATATTTAGGTGCTATTATAGACAACGAAGTTAGACATCTAGAATATAAAATCGAAGAAGATTGTAGTGTTGAATTTTTAAATATAAGCCATAAGGATGGACAAAGAATTTATGCCAGGACACTTAGCTTTATATATGTAAAAGCATGTAAGGACATTTTTGAGGATTGCCAAGTTACTATAGAGCATTCATTAAGCAAAGGTATATACTCTGAAATATATAAAGACAAAATGCTTACTTCTAATGAGACAAAAAAAATTATGCAAAGAATGAATGAGATAATAGAGTCTAATTATAAAATATATAGAGACGAAATTGATATAAATGTAGCTAAAGAAATATTTTCAAAACAAAACATGATAGATAAAGTAAGGTTGTTGAATCACGTTACAAAGACAAAAATCCATATTTACAAAATAGAGGACCTATATGATACATACTATGGCTATCTTGCTCCATCTACAGGATACATTAACAAATTTAATCTAGTATATTATAGTCCTGGAATAGTAGTGCAATATCCTGTTAAGGAGGATAGGTTTAAGATTCCTGAATTTCAGGAACATCAGAAGTTATTTAAAATTTTTAGAGAATCAGAAAAATGGGGAGATATATTAGACATAGGGTATGTTGGAGCCTTGAATGATAAAATTAAGTACGGACAAATTAATGAAATAATTAGGATCTCAGAAGCCTTGCATGAGAAAAAAATTGCTAATATTGCTGACAAGATTTGTGAAAATGATGATGTTGAAATAATTCTTATAGCAGGTCCCTCATCATCTGGGAAAACAACTTTTGCTGAAAGACTAAGTGTTCAACTTATGGTAAACGGAAAAAAACCAATATCTATTTCTGTAGATGACTATTTTGTAAACAGAGAGGATACTCCACTTGACGAACATGGAGAATATGATTTTGAAGCAATAGAGGCAGTGGACCTAGAGTTGTTCAACAGTGATTTGTCAAAATTATTATCAGGAGAGGAAATAAAGGTTCCAACATTTAATTTTATATCAGGTAGAAGAGAGTATAATGGGAAAACAATAAAAATAGATAAAGAGCATCCAATCATTATTGAAGGAATTCATTGTCTAAATAATAGACTTACTGAATCAATTCCTCAAAGGAATAAATTTAAAATCTACATAAGCGCTCTAACTCAGCTAAACCTTGATTCTCATAATAGGATTCATACTACAGATAATAGGCTAGTCAGGAGAATGGTTCGAGATTTTAAATATAGGGGCTATAGTGCAGAAACGACCTTGGAACGTTGGGATTCTGTAAGAAGAGGAGAAGAAAAAAACATTTTTCCATATCAGGAGGAAGCTGATGTGATGTTTAACTCATCTTTAGTATACGATTTATCTGTACTAAAGAAATATGCAGTACCTCTTTTGCAGAGCATTAGTAAAAGCAGCATCTACTATAAAGAAAGTAAAAGATTACTTAGATTTTTAAGCTATTTTTTAGATATTGATGATGAGCAGACGATTCCTTGCATTTCTATACTTAAGGAATTTATAGGAGGAAGCTGCTTTTAAGGGGGAATTTATTTTGAGAGTTCTATTAGACAAGCTTATTGAAAAAAATAGATATCTAACCACTAAAGGAAAAGTAGCTAGCTATATACCTGCATTAGAGAGAGCAAACCCTGATAAAATTGGTATTTGTATAGCAGATATAGAGGGAAATATAATTGCTGCTGGAGACTATAAGCAAAAATTCACAATACAAAGTATATCAAAGACACTATCTCTGATGCTGGCCATTATGGACAATGGTGCGGAAAAGGTTTTTAGCAGGGTTGGAATGGAACCGACAGGTGATGCATTCAATTCAATTGTAAAACTTGAGATGATTTCTCCTTCTAAGCCTCTTAATCCTATGATTAATGCAGGGGCTATTGCAGTGGCTTCAATGATAAAGGGACAAAATTCAGAGGAGAAATTTAACAGATTATTATCCCTATTTAGAAGGATATGCCAAAATGAAAAACTTGACATTAATAAAGAGGTATATTTATCAGAAAAAGACACAGGGAATAGAAACAGAGCTTTGGCATACTTTATGAAGGATGTAGGGGTTTTCAGTGGCGATGTAGAAGAGGTTTTAGACATATATTTCAAGCAATGCTCAATCGAAGTAGACTGTGTGGATGTTGCTAATATAGGATTGTTTTTAGCTAATAACGGAGTAATTTTAGGGACAGGAGAAAGAATAGTAGAAGAAAAAGTGGCAAAAACTATAAAGACATTTATGGTAACCTGTGGAATGTATAATGCATCTGGTGAATTTGCAATCAAGGTAGGAATACCTGCTAAAAGTGGAGTTGGCGGAGGAATAATGGCTACAGTTCCACTTAGAATGGGTATAGGGGTATTTAGCCCTGCACTAGACGAAAAAGGGAATTCCATAGCTGGATACGGATTATTAAAGGATTTATCAGAAGAGTTAGACCTGAGCTTTTTTTAAATATGATTAATTTCATATTCTATTAATTCAAGGTTACTTAAGTTAGATATTAGATGATAAAAAGGGATGCTTTATTTAAGCATCCCTTGAAAAACTAAGTCCTTCTCTTTTCATTCCTACACTTAGTGCTAGTCCAATACAAATCATATTTGAAAGAAGGAACGTACCACCATGGCTTATAAATGGTAATGGTATACCAGTAACAGGCATTAACCCCATAGTCATCCCTACATTCTCTAATATATGAAATGTAAGCATTGCAGCAATACCAATAACCATAATAGAACCATATTTGTCCGTTGAATTTTTCGCTATTTTAATTAGCCTAATGAGTAACAGAAAATATAGAAGAATTAAAGCTAGTCCACCAATGAGTCCAAGCTCTTCACCTATTACAGAGAATATGAAATCTGTATGCTTCTCTGGCAGAAAACCAAATTGTGTTTGATTTCCATTGTATAATCCCATGCCAAATATTTGACCAGAGCCTATTGCAATTTTAGATTGAATAACCTGATATCCAGATCCCATAGCATCACGAGATGGATCCAAGAAGTCAAATATCCTATTTTTCTGATATTTATCTAGAGAGAACCATATGATAGGTAGGCTTGCTATGCCTGCAACAGCTGTAATTAACATGTATTTCCAATCTAGTCCCGCCACAAAGAGCATGACAAATATAAAGAATACAAATACAATAGCTGTACCAAAATCAGGTTGTAACATAATCAAGACAACTGGTATGAAGGCAAAAATAAGGACTTTAATAAGGGTGAAAAGTTCATTTAATTTTTCATGGTTTTTCTCAATAAATTTTGCAAGAGAAATGATTACTCCAATTTTTACAAACTCT